>JBOHZW010000228.1:0-8672 GCA_050738715.1 Steroidobacteraceae bacterium
ACCGGGCGGCGTGTGCTCGACCGCAGCGGGTTGATCCTCGATATCTTCGCGCAGCGCGCGCGCAGCTTCGAGGGCAAGCTCCAGGTGGAACTCGCTCAGCTCAAGCACCTGTCGACGCGCCTGGTGCGCGGCTGGACCCACCTCGAGCGGCAAAAAGGCGGCATCGGCTTGCGGGGCCCGGGTGAAACACAGCTCGAGACCGATCGGCGCCTGCTCGCCACGCGCGTGAAATCGCTGACACGCAAGCTCGGCCGGCTACGCCAGCAGCGCGAAACCGGCCGCAGTGCGCGGGCCGCGATCCCGGTGCCAGGCACGGCACTCGTGGGCTATACCAACGCTGGCAAATCCACGCTGTTCCGCGCACTGACGGGCGCCGATGCGTACATCGCCGACAAGTTGTTCGCGACGCTCGATCCGACGGTGCGCAGGCTCGTACTGCCCGGCGGGGCGAATATTGTCGTCGCCGATACTGTCGGTTTCATCCGCGAATTGCCGCACGAACTCGTCGCCGCGTTTCAGTCCACGCTCCAGGAGGCGCGCAGCGCGCATCTGCTGCTGCATGTGATCGATGCCTCCGACGCGCGCCGCGATGAATACACGCAGCAGGTCAATGCGGTGCTCGCCGAGATCGGCGCCGGCGAATTGCCGCAACTGTTGGTCTACAACAAGATCGATCGATTGGCGCTCGAGCCGCGCGTGGAGCGCGATGCGCAGGGTGTCGTGACGCAGGTATGGATCAGCGCCTCGCAACGACTCGGCCTCGATCTGCTCAAGAGCGCGATCGCCGAACGACTTGAACTCGCCGCGATGCGCGGCTGGCTGCACCTGCCGGCCGCGGGTGGCGCGCTGCGCGCGCGGCTTTACGCCCAGGGTGCGGTGCGCGAAGAGCGCAGCGAAGCCGACGGAGCGATGTCGCTGCTGGTCGAGTTGCCGCCGGCACAGTTGGCAGAGCTCTCGCGCGATCCCCAGCTGGTTTCCCGATAACGGCGCGCTCGATCATGGCCTGGAACAAACCCGCCGGCCCGCATGGATCGAAATCGCGGCGCGGCGCACAGCGATCGGGCGGCACGGGCGGCGGCACGGGCGGTGGCACGGGCGGCGGCATGCTGCGGCGTTTTCGCCAGCGCTGGTCGGCGCGTCCGCGCGCACGCACGCCGTTCTACATTGCGGCCGCGGTGCTGGCCTTGCTGTGCTGGCTCGCGAGCGGTCTCTACCAGATCGAGGATGGCGAGCGCGGTGTGCTGCAACGCTTCGGCGCGTTCGAGCGGGAACGGGGCAGCGGTGCCGGCTGGCACCTGCCATGGCCGATCGAGACCATGACGATTGTCGACCTGGGCAAGCTCAACAGCGCCGATTTCCAGTCCCGCATGCTGACCAGCGACGGCATGCTGCTGAATGTCACCGCGGACATCACGTATCACTACACCGGCGCCAGTGCCGCCTTGTTCGCGGTTCGACATCCGGATGCGCTGGTGCTCGAACTGGGTGAATCTGTGCTGCGTGAATTTGTCGGCCAACAGCCGATTGCCGGCATGATGGGCGGCACGACGCGCGCACCGATCAGTATCGCGCTGCGCGCAGCGCTGCAACGCGTGCTCGACCAGACCGGGATCGGTGTGCAGATCGCCGACGTGAACCTGACCGACGTGCAGGTGCCGGAAGCCGTGCTCGCCGCACAGCGCGACCGCGTGCAGGCAGACATCGACAACGAGCGCGCCACGCGTGACGCGCAGGGCTACGCATCCGAACTTATCCCGACCGCGCAGGGGCTGGCGCAGCGACAGCGGCTCGAGGCGGCGGCGTACAAGCTGCAAGTGATCGGGGCTGCCGATGGCGAAGCGGCGCGCTTCGCGCCGATTGCGGTGGCCTATGCGCGCGCCCCCGCGGTCACGCGCAACCAGATGTATGTCGAGACGATCGAGGCGATCCTGGCTCGCTCGCACAAGATCGTCATCGACGGCAAGGGCATCAACACGCTGCTGCTGCCACTCGACAAGCTGGCCAGCGCTGGCGCGCTCAAGGCCGCGGGAGTGCAAGGCATCGCAACTCTGTCTACGGGCAGTGAGCCGGCGGGCGCGACATCCGCTACAGCGGCCGCTGCACCCGGCGTTGCAGCGGGTGCGGCGCCACCCGCCGAAAGCGCGCCGAGCGACGATGAGCGCGGGCGCGAGCGGGAGACCCGCAAATGAACAATCGGCTGCTGCCGTCGTTGCTCGCGGGCGCGGCGCTGCTCCTCGCCGTATCGCTGAGCACGTTCGCGGTCGGCCAGAGCGAGTTCGCAGTGCGCACGCGCTTCGGCCAGGTGCAACAATCCGACTATGCGCCCGGCTTGCACTGGTGCTGGCCGTTCGAGCGCGTCGTGCGCGTCGATCGTCGCGTGATCGCGCAGCGACTGCAGGCCGAGGCATTCATCGATTCCGCGCAGCAGGGTCTGTCAGTGGACATCGACATAAGCTGGCGGGTGCGCGATCCCGTGGCTTACCTGCACGCCGGGGCGGGCAGCGGCACCGGCAGTAACGGTGTCACCATCGAGCAGGCGGTCGTCTCGCACCTGGCGGATGCGCTAAGCAGCAGGCTCAAGGCGGCCTACGCGCAGATGTCGCTCGCACAGATCCTCAACTCGCCGCGCGGTGGCGTGTCGAATGCGCTGCTCGTGCAGCTTGCGCCCACCGCAGCCAGCTTGGGGTTGGAGCTCATCGACGCGCGCGTGAAACGCATCGACCCGACCGACCAGGTTGCCAACGCGATCTACACGCGCATGCAGGAGGCCTACACGACGCAGGCCCGCGGCTTGCGCGCCGAAGGCACGGCGGCCGCCGACCGTATTCGCGCCGAAGCGGACCGCAAACGCGCCGGGATCGCCGCCGATGCCTTCCACGACGTGCAGCGACTGCGCGGCGAAGGCGATGCGCAGGCCGCAACGATCCTGGCGCGTGCCTATGGCGTCAACCCTGAATTTGCCGCCTTCTACCGTTCACTGCAGGCCTATCGCAACGCACTGGTGCGCGAGGGCGATGTCCTCGTCATACAGCCCGACGGCGAGTTCTACAAATACCTGCACAGCCCCGTGCGGCACTGAGAACGACGCGATGCAGCTGAACTGGGCGGAATTGTGCGCGGGGCTCGCCATTGCCACGGTACTCGAGGGCATGCTGCCGTTCCTCAGTCCGCCGGCGATGCGCCGGTTGCTGCAGCGCTTGCTTGCGATGGACGATCGCGAGTTGCGTCTGGGCGGACTGTTCAGCATGCTGACCGGACTCGTCATCCTCTATCTCGTGCGTTAGGAAGTTCCATGGGTCGTTTCGTCATCGTGATCGGCACGCAGTGGGGCGATGAGGGCAAGGGCAAGATTGTCGACCTGCTGACCGAACGCGCCAGCGCGGTCACGCGTTTCCAGGGCGGGCACAATGCCGGCCACACGCTGGTCATCGGTGGCAAGAAGACCATCCTGTCGCTGATTCCATCCGGCATCTTGCGCGAAGGCGTGCGCTGCCTGATCGGGAATGGCGTCGTAATCTCGCTGGAAGCGCTGTTTCGCGAGGCGCAGATGCTGGTCGACGAGGGCGTGCCGGTGTTCGAACGATTGCGCCTGTCGCCCTCATGCCCGCTGATCCTGCCCTCGCACGTCGCGCTCGATGTTGCGCGCGAACAGGCGCGCGGCGCCAACGCGATCGGCACCACCGGCCGCGGCATCGGTCCGGCCTACGAAGACAAGGTCGCGCGGCGCGCCGTGCGGGTCGCCGATCTTTTCCAGCGCGAAAAATTCGCCGCGAAGCTTGGTGAAGTTCTCGATTTCCACAACTTCGTGCTGCAGCGGTATTTCAACCTGCCAGCGGTCGACTTCCAGCGCACACTCGATGAGCAACTGGGCTACGTGGAGCGGCTGCGCCCGTTGTTGCTCGACGTGACCGGCGAACTCGCCAGGCTCCGCGCTGCCGGCGCGAACGTGTTGTTCGAGGGCGCACAGGGCGCGATGCTCGATGTCGATGTCGGCACGTATCCCTACGTCACCTCATCCAATACCACCGCTGGAGGGGCGGCCACGGGCTGTGGAATAGGACCGCGCTATTTCGACCACGTGCTCGGAATCGTCAAAGCGTACGCAACCCGAGTCGGCGCCGGGCCATTTCCCACCGAGCTGTTCGACGAGTACGGCGATCACTTTTCGCGCGTGGGCCACGAGTTCGGCTCGGTCACGGGGCGGCGACGGCGTTGCGGCTGGTTCGATGCGGTGGCCCTGCGGCGCACGGTGGTCAATTCCAGCGTCACCGGCCTGTGCATGACGAAGCTCGACGTGCTCGACGGACTCGATACGATCCGCATCTGCACGGGCTATCGCATTGGCGGCAAAATGAGCGAGGAGCCGCCCGTGTTTGCCGATGCCTTCGCCGAGGTCGAGCCCGTCTACGAAGAACTGCCCGGCTGGAAGGAGTCGACGGCTGGCATTCGTGAGTACGATGCACTGCCAGCCGCCGCACGCGGCTACCTGGAGCGGGTGCAGAAACTGGTTGGCGTGTCGCTTGACTTAATCTCGACCGGCCCCGATCGCGAGCACACCATCGTGTTACGACCGCAATTCGACGGCTGACGATCGAGGGAAGATCCCGCTCCCGGCAACCGGACTTGCGTCTGCTTTTGGCCGCCGCCGGCGCCCAAACCCGCGTATTTCCTTAAGATCTTGCGCACCAGAGCGATAAGCAATGAATGAAAGACCGTGCGGAGGAAGCTGCGGCGCAGGCCTTGCCGAATGATGCGGCGCGCCTGTTCAATTCGCTCGTCGGGCAGTTGATCGGCTTTGTTTATCGCTGCCGCGACGACGAACAATGGACGATGGAATACGTCAGCAGCGGATTCCAGTCGCTCACCGGACACAAGCCCGATGACCTCATCGGCAATCGCGTCATCAGCTACAACGACCTGATCCATGCGGACGATCGCGAGCGGGTCGGGACCTATTGCGGCGCCAGCAAGGACGTGGGCCATCGCATCTGGATCGAATACCGCATCTGCCATGTCGACGGTTCGGTGCGCTGGGTCTCCGAGCGTGCCGTTCGCGTTTTTGACCAGCTCTCGTCGACGTGGAAATGGGAAGGTTTCATCGAGGACATCACCGACCGCAAACGCGCCGAGCATGCGCTGAGCGAAGCCAACGAACGCTACCAGAGCATTTTCGAGAACGCGCTCGAAGGCATCTTCCAGGTCACGCCGGAAGGCCGGCTGCTGGTCGCGAATCCGGCGATGGCGCGGATGTTCGGTTTCAGTTCGGCGGCGGAATTGCTGTCTGAACTGCGCGACATTCCGCGCCAACTGTACGTCGAGCCCGAACGGCGCGCCGACTACCGCCGTCAGATAGAGGCGGAAGGGTCGGTCAGCAACTTCGAATTCCAGGCCTTCCGCAAGAACGGTGAGGTCATCTGGGTGTCGGAGAACGCGCACGTGCGGCGCAACGCCGTCGACTGTTCGATCTACTATGAAGGCACGCTGGAGGACATTACCGACCGGCGCGTATACCAGGCGCAGATCGAGCGGCAGGCAAACTACGACGCGCTCACCGGACTCGCGAACCGAACACTGCTTAACGGGCGCCTGCACCAGGCGATTGGGCGCGCGGCGGACAAGGCCAGCGAGATCGCCGTCGTGTTCATCGACCTGGACCAGTTCAAGTTCATCAACGACACCTACGGCCACGCGCTGGGCGACGGCCTGTTGCAGAGCATGGCCGACCGGCTGCGCTCCTGTGTGCGCGACAGCGACACCGTCGCGCGGCAGGGCGGCGATGAGTTCGTGCTGCTGCTGCAGGGTTACCGCCCACCCGACCTCGCCGGTGTCGTGCAACGGCTCCACGCTGCGATCGCGCTGCCGTGGCGATCGGGCAAGCGCGAGTTCCATGTCACCAGCAGCATCGGCGTGGCCGTGTACCCGAGCGACGGCGACAGCGCGGATATATTGCTGCGCAATGCCGACGCCGCGATGTACAAGGCCAAGGAAAACGGGCGCAACGCGGTGCAGTTCTTCACCGCCGAACTGAACCACGCGTTGGTCGAGCGGCTAGATATCGAGCACCGCTTGCGCGGCGCGCTGGCGCGGCACCAGTTCCTGTTGCACTACCAACCGCGTATCGACATGGACACCGGCAGGATCGGCGGTGCCGAGGCGCTACTGCGCTGGCGCGTGCCGCAGCGCGGGCTGGTCTCGCCCGAGCGCTTCATCTCGGTGGCCGAGGACACGGGCCTCATCGTGCCGATCGGCCGTTGGGTGCTGCACACGGCCTGCACGCAGGCGCGCGACTGGCAAAAAGCGGGTTTGCCGCCGATCGTGGTCTCGGTCAACGTCTCGCCGCGCCAGTTCCGCGAAGGCAATATTGTCGAGACGATCGCCGAAGCGTTGCGGGTCACGGGCCTGGAGGCGCGCTACCTGCAAATCGAGCTGACCGAGGGGCTCGCCATGCACGGTGCGGAGAAATACGTCGAGATGCTCGGCCGTATCAAGGCGCTCGGTGTGCAGATCGCGGTCGATGATTTCGGCACTGGCTATTCGAGCCTGAGTTACCTGAAGCGCTTTCCGGTTGACCAGCTCAAGGTGGATCGTTCCTTCGTCGTCGACCTGGCGACCGACCCGGATGATGCGGTGATCGTGCAGGCGATCATTGCGCTCGGCCACAAGCTCAACCTGCGCGTGGTCGCCGAGGGTGTGGAGACCGCGGAACAGCTCGAATTCCTCAGGCAATCGGGCTGCGATGAGATGCAGGGATACCTCTTCGGCCGGCCGATGATCGCGCCCGATTTTGCCGCGCTGCTGACCAGCCAGGATTTCGGGCAATACGCCCAATTGCGACAGGCCTGACAGGCTAGTCTGACAGGACACGCGCCGGCACCGGCGCGGGTTATCATGGCGTCATGTTAACGCCACCCCCGGTGGACCATGACCAAGCCTCCTTCAGCGCCCGCGCGCGGGCAGCTGGAATTGCGCGGCGCCTACGAGCACACCGCGCCCGACTACACCGTCGAACAGCGCTGGGATAGCTACAGCGACAGCGAGCATGAGATCTGGCGCACGCTGTACACACGGCAGCGCGCGTTGCTGGATCGCTACGCCGCGCCCGAAGTGATGGCCGGCCTGGGCGCGGTCGGCGCCGACGAGCGCGCGATTCCGCGCTTCGATGCGGTCAATGAGTTGCTCAATCCGCTGACCGGCTGGCGCATCGTTGCCGTGCCGGGACTGATTCCCGAGGAGCATTTCTTTGCGCACCTTGCGGCGCGCTCATTCCCCGTGTCGGTGTGGATTCGCAAGCCGCACGAGCTCGACTACCTTTCCGAGCCCGACCTTTTCCACGACTTCTTCGGCCACGTGCCGTTGCTCGCCAACCCGGTGTTCGCGCGTTTCATGCAGGCCTACGGTGTCGCCGGACAAAAAGCGCAGGCGCACGGCGCATTCGCGCTGCTGGCGCGCGTCTACTGGTACAGCGTCGAGTTCGGATTGCTGCGCACGCCGGCGGGGCTGCGCGCCTACGGGGCGGGCATCCTCTCATCGAAAGGCGAGACCGTATATTCGGTCGAGAGTCCCGAACCGAACCGCATCGCCTTCGACATCGAGCGCGTCATGCGCACCGACTACCGCATCGATACTTTCCAGCGCATGTATTTCGTCATCGACAGCTTCGAGCAGCTGTTCGAGGCGAGCTACGGCACCGACTTCGGTCCGCTCTACGACAGCATCGGCAAGACGCCCGGTATTGCTCCGGAAGCGCTGCTGTTGTCGGACCGGGTCATCACGCGCGGCACGATTGCACGATGAGTTTGTCAAGCAAGGAACACCGATGAACGCAAGCACCAACCCGATGGGCACCGATGGCTTCGAGTTCGTCGAGTACACGGCGCCCGACCCGCAAGCGCTGCGGGCACTGTTCGAGAAGATGGGCTTTCGCGCCGCGGCGCGCCACCGCTCGAAGAACGTGACGCTGCACGCCCAGGGCGACATCAATTTCCTGATCAACGCCGAACCGAACAGCTTCGCACAACAGTTTGCGCGCGATCACGGCGGCTCGATCTGCGCGATGGGTTTTCGGGTGCGCGACGCGGCACTGGCATTCAAGCGCGCACTCGAGCTCGGTGCGGAAGCCGGGCCGACTACGGCGGGTCCGATGGAACTGAATATCCCTTCGATCTGTGGAATCGGCGGCAGCCTCATCTACCTGGTCGATCGCTACGGCGCCGACAGCATCTACGACGTCGATTTCCGGCCCACCAGTGGGACGGAGGGCGAGGGCGGTCCCGGACTGCAGCTCATCGACCACCTGACGCACAACGTCCAGCGCGGCAACATGGATCGCTGGTCCGGCTTTTATGAACGGCTGTTCAATTTCCGCGAGATCCGCTACTTCGACATCGAGGGCCGCAAGACCGGGTTGTTCTCGCGCGCAATGACCAGCCCGTGCGGGAAGATCCGCATCCCGATCAACGAATCGCGCGACGACAAGTCGCAGATCGAGGAGTACCTGCGCGAGTACCGCGGCGAGGGCATACAGCACATTGCGCTGGCGACTGCTGATATTTACCGCACCGTGGATCAGCTGCGCGCCAATGGCGTGGTTTTCCAGGATACGCCGGATTCCTATTACGAAGGGGTCGAAGCGCGCGTCGCCGGTCACCATGAATCGCTCGCGCAGCTGCGGC
>JBOHZW010000229.1:0-9234 GCA_050738715.1 Steroidobacteraceae bacterium
AACATGCCGCTGTTCCAGTAATACTCGCCGCTGGCGACAAATTCCTCGGCGCGCTTGCGCTCGGGTTTTTCGACAAAGCGGTCGATGCGCCAGCCGCCACCGGCAGCGAGCGGCGCACCGCGGCGGATGTAGCCGTAGCCGGTCTCCGGAGCCTGTGGGACAGTGCCGAAGGTGACGAGGTGCCCCGCCTGTGCGGCCACCGCGGCTGCCTGCACGGCCACATGGAACGCCGCGACGTCACGGATCACATGGTCAGCGGGCAGCACCAGCAACAGCGCCTCGCTGTTGCCAGCGGCTGCGGCGGCAAGCGCCGCCAGTGCAATGGCGGGGGCGGTGTTGCGCCCGACTGGTTCGAGCACGATGCCCTGGGCTGCAGTACCCATGGCGCGCAGTTGCTCGGCGACCAGGAAGCGGTGCGCCTCATTGCAGATGATCATGGGGGCTGCAGCGTTCAGGCCGGTCAGTCGCCGCATCGTGTCCTGCAGCATCGTGTGTGCGCCCAGCAGCGGCAGCAATTGCTTTGGGTACAACTCCCGTGACAGCGGCCACAGACGCGTGCCCGCACCGCCCGAAAGCACTACAGGAATCATCGTGGGAGCCTCCGTCATGGCAACATTCAATCCGCGACGGCCGTCTTGCCGCGACCGATGCCGAAGTATTCAAAGCCGAGCCGCGCCAGCAGCGCCGGATCGTAGAGATTGCGTCCGTCGAAGATCCGCGGCGCCGCCAGCAATTCCTTCAACCGCTCGAAATCGGGGCTGCGGAACTCCTGCCACTCGGTGACGATCAACAGCGCATCGGCGCCGTCGGTGGCCTCATAGGCATCGCGACTGACCTTGAAGTTCGGCTGGCCCTTATAGAGCCTGGCCGCCTCTTCCATGGCGATGGGGTCGTAAGCGCGAACCTGGGCTCCGCCGGCGATGAGTTCATCGATGATCACGCGGCTCGGCGCCTCGCGCATGTCATCGGTATTGGGCTTGAAAGCCAGGCCCCACAGCGCCAGCGTGCGGCCCGTGACTGAGCCACCCAACACCTGGCGAAGCTTGCGCACCAGCAGCGATTTCTGCCGGTTGTTGACCGACTCGACGGCGTGCAGGATTTCGGTGTCGTAGGCCACGTCGCTCGCCGAGCGGATCAGGGCTTTCACGTCCTTGGGGAAACACGAACCGCCGTAACCGGTGCCCGGGTATATGAATCCATAGCCGATGCGCGGATCGGAACCGATGCCGATGCGCACCTGCTCGATATCCGCGCCGACTCGCTCGGCGATGTTCGCGAGCTCATTCATGAAACTGATCTTTGTCGCGAGCATGGCGTTGGCGGCGTATTTGGTCAGCTCCGCGGAGCGGATATCCATGACGATGAGGCGATCGTGGTTACGCGTAAACGGGTCGTATAGCGCGCGCAGCAGTTCGGTGGTGCGCGGATTGTCCGTGCCAACCACCACCCGATCGGGCTTCATGAAATCCTGGATTGCGGCGCCTTCCTTGAGGAATTCCGGGTTCGACACGACGTCGAATTCGACCTTGGATTTCCGCTGCGCCAGCGCTGCGGTGACCTGGTCGCGGACCTTGTCCGCCGTGCCAACCGGCACGGTCGACTTGGTGACTACGATCGCATAGCGCTCCAGCCGCTCGCCGATGGTCCGGGCGACGCTCAGGACATGCCGTAGGTCGGCGGAACCGTCCTCGTCCGGCGGTGTGCCAACGGCGATCAGCTGAAACAGGCCATGATCGACGCCACGCGCCGCGTCTGTCGTAAACTCAAGGCGGCCGCTGTCGCGATTGCGCCGGATCAGCGCGTCCAGTCCAAGCTCATGGATGGGCACGTCGCCCTCATTCAGACGGGCAACTTTCTTCTCGTCGATGTCAACGCATATCACGTGGTTGCCGGCCTCGGCGAGGCAAGCCCCGGTAACCAATCCGACATAGCCGGAACCAAATATGGTGACTTTCATTAACTTAAGTTCCTGACCCTGTTGAGAAAGCGGGGCAGCCTAGCGGATGGTCGTCATGAAGACAAAGCCGTAATCGTCAATTCCAGGCGGCGGTTCATGTCACGCCCTTCAGGCGTGTTTGGCGCCGCCAACTGGGCCGTTTCCCCTGCTCCGCGGGCGCTCATGCGCTCGGGTTCCACGCCCTTGGCCTGAAGGTAGTCAAGCACCACGGCCGCCCGGGCCTGGGACTGCTGCTGGTTGGATTCGTTGTCGCCGATGGTGTCTGTGTAGACGGAGATAACGATGAGCGTGCGTTTGTAGTCCTTAAGCGAATGGGCCACGGCATCGAGCATCTCGGCGCCTCCCGGCAGCAATTCGTTGCTGTCGGTGGCGAAGCTGAGGCGAATCGGGAAATCGATCGTTACGCTCTCATCGGCGTGCACAACTGTCGCGGCCGTACTCGCCAGCGAGACGCGCAGCGCAGACTCCTGGCTGGCGCGAGGTGGCGCCTGCGCGGCGGAGCCGCCCGCTGCACTCAAGTTCGCCGCGACCGTTGCCGTCAGCGCGCAAATCATGGCCAGTCGTAAGATGATCCTCATTTCGCAGTGCCGCCAGGCTTTTGCAGAAAGTGGATATTGTGCAACTAATCCCGCTCGGCGCGGTGAGATCTCGACGTAAAATCGCCCAAGTATTTGACCCGACGCGAGGAACTGCCTTGAGCAAGACTGCGTTGATTACTGGCATCACCGGACAGGACGGCGCTTACCTGGCGGAATTCCTGCTGGGGAAAGGCTACGAGGTGCACGGCATCAAGCGCCGCGCGTCGAGCTTCAATACCGACCGCATCGACCACCTTTACCAGGATCCGCACGAAAGCGGTGTACGCCTGCACCTACACTATGGCGACCTGACGGACTCGACCAACCTGATCCGCATCGTCCAGCAGGTGCAGCCGGACGAAATCTACAACCTGGCGGCCCAGAGCCACGTGGCCGTGTCGTTCGAGACGCCTGAATACACCGGCAACGCCGACGCGCTCGGATCGCTGCGCCTGCTCGAGGCAATCCGCATGCTGGGCCTTGGGGAAAAAACGCGTTTCTACCAGGCCTCGACCTCCGAAATGTTCGGCAAGGTGCAGGAGACCCCGCAACGCGAGACGACTCCGTTCTACCCCCGCTCGCCTTATGGAGTGGCCAAGCTCTACGCCTACTGGATCACGGTCAACTATCGCGAGGCCTATGGCCTGTTTGCCTGCAACGGCATTCTCTTCAACCACGAGTCCCCCATCCGCGGCGAAACCTTTGTCACGCGCAAGATCACGCGCGCGCTGGCGCGCATTTCCGCAGGGCTGGACGAGTGCCTGTACCTCGGCAACATGGATTCGCTCCGCGACTGGGGCCACGCGCGCGATTTCGTTGTCGCGCAATGGCTGATGCTGCAGCAGGACCAGCCCGAGGATTTCGTCATCGCGACCGGCAAGCAGCACACGGTGCGCGAATTCGTCACGCTCGCAGGCACGCACGCGGGCATGAAAATCGAATGGCGCGGCACGGGTATCGATGAGCTTGGAATCGATGCCGCGACAGGTCGAACGGTCGTCAGGATCGATGCGCGTTATTTCCGCCCCACTGAAGTCGAAACGCTGCTGGGCGATGCGTCCAAGGCTAAAGCCAAGCTGAACTGGCGCGCAACGACCAGCTTCGAGAAGCTGGTTGAGGACATGATGGTCGCAGACATCGGGCATGCGCAGCGCGATGCGCTCATCGCGCGCGAGGGCTTCAAGACCTTCCGGCGACTTGAATGAACAAGGAATCGCGCATCCATGTGGCGGGCCACCTCGGTCTGGTCGGCTCGGCCGTGGTGCGCAGGCTGCGCGCGCTGGGGTACGACAACCTGCTGTTCGCAACGCGCGCGGAACTGGATCTGACGAGACAGGCGGCGGTCGAGCAGTGGTTTGCGGCCCACCGTCCGGAGGTTGTAGTCATGGCAGCGGCCCACGTCGGCGGAATCCACGCCAACGACACGTATCCGGCCGAGTTCATCCGCGACAACCTCGAGGTGCAGAACAACGTCATCGACGCGGCCTACCGGCACGGGACGCGCAAGTTGACGTTCCTGGGATCGAGCTGCATCTACCCGAAACTCGCGCCGCAGCCACTGAATGAGGACAGCCTCCTGACCGGTCCGCTTGAGCCGACCAACGAGTGGTACGCGATCGCAAAGATCGCCGGCATCAAGATGTGCCAAGCCTATCGCCGCCAGTACAACTTCGACGCGATCTCGCTGATGCCGACCAACCTGTACGGTCCCGGCGATAATTTCAGCCTGGAAAATTCGCATGTGCTGCCGGCACTGATGGCGAAATTCCACGCCGCGAAACAGGCGGGACATTCGTCGGTCACGGTCTGGGGCACCGGCACGCCACGGCGAGAGTTCCTGTATGTCGATGATCTGGCCGATGCGGTGGTTTTCCTGACGCGCGATTACTCGGGCGCGATGCCGATCAACGTCGGCACTGGCACCGATGTCACGATTCGCGAACTGGCGCAGTTGGTGGGCAAGATCGTGGGCTTTCGCGGTGAACTGGTGTTCGATACGACGCGTCCCGACGGCACGCCGCGCAAGCTCCTCGACGTTGCGCGCTTGAATGCGCTGGGATGGCGCGCGAGCATGGAACTCGAAGCGGGCTTGAAAGCAACGTACGCGTGGTTCTGCGCGCACGAATCGCAGCTGCGTCGCTAACCCCACTGTGACGCTGGCGAGGTTGCGACGCCAGCGAGCTCGTCAGGGCAACAATATCGTCGAGCCCGTCGTCGCGCGCGATTCCAGCGCGGCATGCGCGGCGGCGGCATCGCGCAATGCGAAACGCTGGCCTACCGTTACGCGAATGCGGCCGCGCCTGATCATCGCAAACAGTTCGCGCGCCGCCTGGCGCCGCAGCTGCGCAGTGTTGATGTAGTGCGCCACCGTGGGGCGCGTCAGGAACAGCGAGCCGCGCCGCATCAGCTCGAGCGGCGCGATCGGCGGCACTGCGCCCGATGCATTGCCGAAACTCACCATGACGTGACATGGTTTGAGGCTGTCGAGTCCGGCCATGAAGGTGTCCTTGCCGACACCGTCGTACACGACATCGACGCCCTTGCCTTTCGTGTACTCGCGCACTTTTGCGGCCACCTGGTGGTAGCCGACGAACACCAGGCGGCAGCCATTGCGCTTCGCCGGCGCCACCTTCGCTTCGCTGCCGACGACACCGATGACGGTGGCGCCGAGCGCGCGCGCCCACTGGCACAGGATCAGCCCGACGCCGCCGGCCGCCGCGGTGACGAGCACGACGTCGCCGCGCTTCACCCGATAAGTACGTCGCAGCAACGCCCACGCCGTGAGGCCTTTGAGGATCACGGCCGCCGCCTGCTCATCTGAGATGTCCCGTGGCAGCTTGACCAGTTCGTCGGCCTCGATGACGCGCTGCTCGGCGTATGAACCGTTGCGCGCACCTGAATAAGCGACGCGGTCGCCGACCCTGAAATCGCGTACTTTCTTGCCCAGTGCTTCGATGACGCCGGCGCCTTCGCTCCCCAGGCCTGTCGGCAGCGTGCTCGGATACAAGCCGGTGCGCACGTAGATGTCGAAGTAGTTCAGGCCGATGGCCGTGTGGCGCAGCAGCACTTCACCGGGCCCGGGCGCGGGCACCGCCTGGTCTTCCCACCTGAGCTTGTCCGCGCCGCCGTGTTCATGGAGCCGGATTGCCTTCGACATCGCCTTTCCCCTAAGCCGGTCTCATTCGAAGCCGCGCACGCGCTTGCTGCGCAGGCTTTCCTTCGCGCGCTGCAGGCGCGTCAGCAGGTCAGGACCCTGCCGCAGCGCGACGCCGACCGCCAGCGTATCGACAATTGTCAGCTGCGCAAGCCGCGTCGTCATCGGAGTATAGATATCCGTATCCTCATCGACGAGCAACTCCAGCGCGACGGTGCAGCGTGCGGCCAGCGGCGCGCCGAGTGCCGTGATGCCGATGACATCGGCGCCCGACTCGCGCGCGAGGTCGACGCTCGAGATCAGATCGACCGTGCGTCCGCTGGCCGAGAACGCCAGCACGACATCGCCGGGCCGTAGCATCGTGGCCGCCATGCCGTGCACGTGCGCATCGGAATAGGCCACCGAGGGCAAGCCCAATCGAAACAGCTTGTGCTGCGCGTCGGCGGCGACGATGCCGGAACTGCCGAGGCCGTAGCATTCGACGCGCCGCGCCGCACACAGCAGCGAGATCGCCTGTTCGAGCCGCGCCGGATCGAGCTGGCTGCGCACCTGCAGCAGCGTGCGGGCGGCCTTGCCGAACACTTTCGCGGCCATCTCGGCCACCGAATCGTTCGGCCCCACGTCCGAGTGCATGAACAACTGCCCGCTCGCGAGGCTCTGCGCCAGGCGCAGCTTGAAATCGGCAAAACCGTGACAACCGAGCGAGCGGCAGCAGCGGATCACCGTCGGCTCGCTGACCTGCGCCTGGCTGGCCACCGCGGCCAGCGAGAGCTGCAGCAATTCGTGCGGACGCTCGAGCACGAGATCGGCGACGCGGCGTTCGGCGGCCGGCAGCCGCTCGCGCGCGCTCATCAGGAATTTCAGCCAGCCGCCCTCGTTCACCGCGGCAGCGACGTTGCGTATCGGAGCGTTCATGCCGGGGCTACGGTTGGCTGGTCGGAGCACCAATACACATCCACCGGTACGACGCTCTGCCGCAGCACCGCGCGCACCGGCATTTCCTCGTCCGGGCCGTCGGCGATCGCCTGCTGGTAAACGGCCCACTTGCCCGCGCCGCTGACCTGGATGCAGATGCGGCGCGCGCGCAGCAACGCGGCGAGGTTCAGCGACAAGCGCGCATGCGCGGCCGCCAGTGGCTCGATCGCGACGCAGGCGGGCGCGGCGCGCTTATCGAGCGCCTGACTCAAGCCGGCGCTGCCGGGAAACAGGGACGCCGTGTGGCCGTCATCGCCCATGCCCAGCACAACGACATCGAACGGCTGCGGCATCGCATTGACGGCGCGCCACGCCGCGTTAGCCCCTTCGGCGGGCGTCGCAGCGTCCGTCTTAAGTGGAACGAATTGCGCACATGCCGCTCGATCCCGCAACAGCGCACTGCGTACGAGCCCCTCGTTGCTGGCCGGATCGGTGGTGTCCACCCATCGTTCATCGGCCAGCGTGACCTGCACGCGTGCCCAATCGATCGCATGGTTCGCGAGCTGCGCAAACATGGCCTGCGGCGTACGGCCACCCGAGACCACGAGGCTGGCTGCTTCGCGTCGCGTCAATGCCGCGGCGAGATCGACCGCGATGGCCGCAGCGAGCTGCTCAGCCTGCGCTGCGCCATCGGCGCTGCGCAGGAGTCGCGCTTCAGGTTTCATCGCGCCAGGCATAACCATCTCGCCCGATCAGCGCCGTGGCGGCCGCAGGTCCCCAGCTGCCCGCGGCGTAAGTCTTCGGCTGGTTGCCGGATGCCGCCCAACCCGCGCGGATCGGATCGACCCAGCTCCACGCGGTATCCAGTTCATCTCGCCGCATGAACAGCGTCAGGTTGCCCTTTACGACATCCATCAGCAATCGCTCGTAGGCCGACAGCGGACGCTCCTTGAAGCTCTCCGCCAGGTCGAGCGCGAGATTCACCGGCCGCAGGCGCATCGCATCGCCGGGCGCCTTGGCGAGGATTGTCAGCGTGATGCTCTCATCGGGCTGCAGGCGGATGACGAGCTGGTTCGGGGAATCCTGCGTGCGATTCTGGAAGATCGACAGCGGCACATCATCGAAAGTGATCGCGATCTCGGCCAGCGATTGCTGCAAGCGCTTGCCGGTGCGCAAATAGAACGGCACGCCAGCCCAGCGCCAGTTGTCGATCTTCGCCTTGATTGCCACAAAGGTTTCGGTCGTGCTGCCCGGCGGCACGCCCGGCTCGTCGGCATAGGCCGGTACGCTCTCGCCGTCGACGGTGCCGGCCTTGTATTGGCCGCGCACGGTTTTCTGCTCGACCGTTTCCTCATCGATCGGACGCAGCGCGCGCAGCACCTTGAGTTTCTCGTCGCGCACGGTGTCGGCATCGGAACTGGCCGGCGGTTCCATCGCGAGAATGCACAACAGCTGCAACATGTGGTTCTGCACCATGTCGCGCAGCGCGCCGGTTTCGTCGTAGAACTTCGCGCGGCCTTCAACGCCGAGCTGCTCGGCGACGGTGATCTGCACGTGCCGGATGCGCCCGCGCCGCCACAGCGGCTCGAAGAAAGCATTGCCGAAACGCAGTGCCAGCAGGTTCTGCACCGGCTCCTTGCCGAGGTAATGATCGATGCGGTAGATCTGGTTCTCCGCGAAGCTCAACGCGACCTGTTCATTGATGCGATGCGCCGAAGCGCGATCGGTGCCGAGCGGCTTCTCGAGCACGACGCGCGCGTTCGGCGTCACGACGCCGGCGGCCGCCATGTTCGCCGCGGTGGCGATGTACAGGCTCGGCGAGGTTGACAGAAACCACACGCGCGTCTGCGCGTCACGCGGCGCGATGCGTGTCTTGAGCGCTTTGAAGTCCTCGACCTTGGTCGCATCGACCTGTTGATAGTCGAGGCAGGTGGCGAACTCCGTCCAGCGCGCGTCGGTGAAATCGGCGGCCGGCACATGCTCGCGGCAATGCTCGAGAGCGCGTTGCAGATAGTCCTCGCGCGACAGGGCGCTGCTGGCCGCCGCCAGGATGTGCGCCTTCGAATCGATCTGCCCCGCCACGTAACGCTGGAAGAGCGCCGGGATGAGCTTTCGCATCGCCAGGTCGCCTGTGCCGCCAAACAGCACGATCTCGAAAGGGTCTAGCGCTGCCACGAATACCTCTGGCGATTGGCCGGTCAAATCATGTAGTTAAACTACTATATATCCCGTAGCGCCCGCTTGCCAAGGGATTTTTGATTGTCGATTTAGGTTGTTATACGCTATTGTCCGTTATGGCAAACTTGGCTTGCCAAACGTTGTCTGCGGAGTTTTACTACTTCCAGTGAACCAGCCTGCCCCAGTCCAGTCCGCGGTCGCCGCCGTCACCGACCGCATCCGCACACGCAGCCGCGACAGCCGCCGTGAATACCTCGAACGCATGGATGAGGCCGGCCGCGAGGGCAGCGCGCGTGCGCGCCTGAGCTGCACGAATATCGCACATGGATTTGCCGCTGCGCCCATTGCAGACAAGCAGGTGCTGCGGCAGATGAAGTGGCCGAACATCGGCATCGTCACGGCCTACAACGACATGCTGTCGGCGCACCAGCCATTCGAGCGCTACCCTGCCC
>JBOHZW010000230.1:0-3680 GCA_050738715.1 Steroidobacteraceae bacterium
CTGTACGTCTTTGGGCAGGTCGATGACGACCGGGCCTGGTCTACCCGAGCGCGCCACCTCGAAAGCGGTGCGCACCGTGGCTTCCAGCTTGTCCGGATCGGTGACGAGGAAGACGTGCTTGGCCACCGCGCTCATCAGGTCGGCGACCGGCGCCTCCTGAAAGGCATCGGTGCCGATGGCGGCGCGCCCCACCTGCCCACAGATCACCAGGATCGGCACTGAATCGGCCATGCAGTCGCGCACCGGCGTGACCGTGTTGGTCGCGCCGGGCCCCGAAGTCACGAGACAGACGCCGACACGACCGCTGGCGCGGGCGTATCCGGCGGCCATGAAGCCGGCGCCCTGTTCGTTGGCAGGGACGATCAACGGCACTTCGCGGCCGCCGTTGCGGCGCTGCGCCTCATTGAACGTGAACACCGCATCGTAGGTGGGCAGGATCGCGCCACCACTGTAGCCAAAGATGGCGGTCACGCCCTCATCAGCCAGCACCTGAACGATGATCTCCGCCCCGCTCATGGCTTGTCCTGCCAGCGGGTGTGCCGCGGTCACTCCTCGGGGCTGCGCGTCATCCATGCACAGAGCCTATCAGCTTGCCCCGCCCGCACAAAACTCGGCTATTCTTGGGGGAAATGCGCCACATCATCGGCATACTGTTGCAGAACGAGGCAGGGGCGCTCGCGCGTGTCGCCGGAATGTTCTCGAGTCGCGGCTACAACATCGAGTCCCTGTCAGTCGCCCCGACCGATGACCCGACGGTGTCGCGCCTGACGCTGGTTACGACCGGTTCGAATGCGGTGATCCTGCAGATCGTCAACCAACTTAACAAGCTCATCGATGTCGTACGCGTCGATGACATGACGCGCGGCGAGCACGTGGAGCGCGAACTCGTGCTGGCAAAACTCCGCGTCGATCCCGCGCGGCGCGATGCGCTGCGCGGCTACGTAGTGCGCACCGGCGGCCGCGTACTGGATCCGTCGACTGAAGGATTCGTGGTCGAATTACTGGGCAGCGAGGCCGAGGTCAACGGTTTCATGCGCGAAGTGGCCACGCACGGCGAATTGCTCGAGGTCGTGCGCAGTGGCGCGCTCGGCGTCAGCCGCAATGCACGCGCGCTGCGCCTGGTCGAACCTGCTTAAGGCCTGCCGGCGCTAGAGCGCCGACGCGTCCGTCTCGCCGGTGCGGATGCGGATCACGCGTGCGATCGTCGTGACAAAGATCTTGCCATCGCCGACCTTGCCGGTCTTCGCGGCGCCGACGATCGCCTCAACCGCCTGCTCAAGCAGGTCGTCGCGCACAGCCACCTCGACCCGCGTCTTCGGCACGAAGTCGACGACGTACTCGGCGCCGCGGTACAGCTCGGTGTGGCCGCGTTGGCGCCCGAAACCCTTGACCTCGGTGACCGTCATGCCGGACACGCCGAGTTCGGCCAGCGCTGCGCGCACATCATCCAGCTTGAAGGGTTTGATGATCGCGGTAACCAATTTCATGCGTGCGCTCCCGGCCCTGGTTGTGGCCTGCTGGCGGAAGGAAGTGCACCTTTCGTGCCACGGCGCGCGGGCAGGAAGCGCGCATCGCCGCGCGGCATTGTGACGGTGATACGCCGCCCGCGGCACCATTTTGGCGCGCAGCCGCGCGCGCGCTGCCCGCGCTTGGTGCGCTAGGACGGGCGGCTGCGCAGGTTCGTCAGCCGCCCCTCTTCCGTGGCGCTGTCGAGGGCGCGCGCGAGCTGCGCGCGTTGCGTGCGAGTCCAGCCGGCAACGAATTCGACCGGCATCGGGCGGCTGATGTAGTAGCCCTGCGCAAGGTCGCATCCCAGGCGCAGCAACGCGGACCACACGTCCGGTGTTTCGATTCCCTCGGCGACGACTTTCAATCCGAGGCTGTGGCCGAGCTCGATCGTCGTGCGCACGATCGCCTGGTTGCTCGCCGAGCGTTCGAGGTTCATGACGAAGGCCCGATCGATCTTCAGCTCGTCGACCGGCAGCGCATGCAGTTGCGCCAGGCTCGAGTGGCCGGTGCCGAAATCGTCGATCGCAAAGCGCACGCCGGCTGTGCGCAATTGCTGCATCACCTGCGCGGCGACCTGCGCATCGCGCATGATGGCGCTCTCGGTGACCTCGAGCAGCAGCCGCGTGGCGGGTACGCGATGCCGCCGCAACAGTTCGAGCACGCGCGCGGGCAGGCCGCCGTCGGCGAAATCGGCCGCCGACAGGTTCACTGCGACTTCGAAATCGAGTCCAGCCTGCTGCCACTCGCCCAGCTGCGCGATCGCGTGTTGCAACACCCAGCGCGACAGGTCCGGCAGCACCGAGGCCCGCTCGGCCAGCGGAATGAATTCGGCCGGCGAAATATTCCCCAACGTCGGATGCGACCAGCGCAGCAGTGCCTCGAACGCGACCGGCGCGCGGTCGGTCATGTTGACCAACGGCTGGTAGTGCAGCGAGAGACCTTCAGTGGCCAGCGCGCGGCGCAACTCGGCCACCAGCAGCACACGCCGCCTATGGTCGGCATCGTGCGTCGACTGATACAGTACGGCGATGGTCGCTTGCTCCTTCGCCTGCAGCAAGGCCACATCGGCCTGCCGCAGCAAGTCTTCGACCGGCACGCGCGGCGTGCGCCACTCGCTGATGCCGGCACGGATGTCGACGCTCAGGCGCAGGTCGCCGAGGTCGACGCCAGCGCGCCATTCATCGGCCAGCACCAGCAAGCGGTGCAGCAGCTCGCTGTCGTGGAGCGCCGCGGTCAATACGAAAAGATCCGCGCCGACGCGCGCGCAGGGTGTGGATTCGCCCGACAGCTCCTGCAACCGCACCGCCAGCGCCTGCAGTAAGCGGTCACCGGCCTGGTGGCCGACCGAAGCGTTGATGTCCCGGAAGCGATGCACGTCGAGCACCGCAATGCTCAAGCGCGCCATTGCTGGCAGTGCATGCAGACGTTCGCGCAGACCCTCGCGATTGGGAAGCCCCGTCAGCGCATCGTGCGTCGCCTGGTGGACGATGTGCGCCTCGCGCTCGCGAATACCTTCCTGCATCGAATTGAATGTGCCGGCGAGCCGCTGGAATTCCTCGCCGCCACCGACCGAGATCGCCTCGCTGTACTCACCGCGCTCGATCTGCTGCGCGGCGTTGACGAGCACGCCGAGCGGGCGCACCGCGCTGCGGCCGGCGAATACCGCAACGATGATGCCGCCCAGCAGCGCCGCGCCACCGATCAGCAACAGCGCGAAACGCATCTCGCGAAACTGTGCCATCGCCGCGAGCTGCGAGCGCTGCACGACGAGCTGCAGCATGCCGCTCTGTGCGGCGAGCGGCGCACTGAGCGTCAGGAATTGCTGTCCCGCGTATGTTGACAGCGAGGGCGCACCGTCGAGGCTGGTGGGCGCACTCGCCGCGAGCTGGGCGGCCGTTTCAGGATCGAGCGTCGAAATTGCACCGCCGGCGCCGGCGCTTTCGCGGTAGATGAAACTGACATCGGTGCCGGCCAACGCGGCCAGCTGTTGCGCAAACGGGCGATCCAGCGCGAATCCGAGTGCGACCCAGGCGATGACATCCGGCGCACGGAGCGGTGCGAACACGACCTGGTACGGGCGTCCGCCGACGACCGCGAACGGCGCCGCCGTGTCGGATTGCGGCAGGCGCAGGCTCGCGCTCGCCTCGCGCGCCAGTTCCGCGGTGGTGGCG
>JBOHZW010000231.1:0-2257 GCA_050738715.1 Steroidobacteraceae bacterium
TGCCGACATCGCACACAATTGCCGTCGGCTTGATCGACTTCAGCGCGAACAATGCTTCCGGCGCGGAAGCAAAACTGGTCACCGTGGCACCCTGGTTTTCCAGTACCGTGCGCAACAGATCGCGCGCATCGGCTTCGTCGTCGATCGCAAAGATGTGCACCCCGTCGAGCCGGGGCAGCGTCACCGGTTCGCTAAATGCCATCTCCGTGGTCGGATGGATGCGCGGCTCGCCCGACGCGGCGAGCTGCACGATCGACAGGGGCAGGTTGACCATGAACGTTGCGCCCTTGCCTTCGCCCTCGCTGACGGCCGTGATGGCCCCGCCGTGCAGCTCGACCAGCTGCTTGCAGATTGCCAGCCCTAAGCCGAGTCCGCCGAACGAACGGGTCGTCGACGTGTCCTTTTGCGAAAAGCGGTCAAACACATGCGGCAGGTAGCTCGCTGGGATGCCGATGCCGCTGTCGCTGACGGACAGTTCCAGGTGCGAGTTCACGCACTGCAGCAGCACCTGCACCTGGCCACCCTTCGGCGTGAACTTGATGGCGTTGGTCAGCAGGTTCCACACCACCTGCTGAAGCCGCGTGCTGTCGGCGCTGACAATGTCGCGCCCGGCGCCGATGATCGATCGCAGCCGGATGCCCTTCGCGTCCGCGGCCGGCTGCGCCGAATCGACGGCTGCTTCGACGACACTGGAAAAAGAAATCTGCTGCAGGTCGAGCCGCAGCTTCCCGGTCATGATGCGGCTCAGGTCGAGCAGGTCGTCGATGAGCTGCACCTGCGCGCGGGCGTTACGGTCGATGACCTCGATGGCGCGCCGTTGTTCTTCCGGACTCTTAGGCGACCCGCTCCGCATCAGCACTTGCGTCCAACCGAGGATCGCGCTCAACGGCGTGCGCAACTCGTGCGACAGCGTGGCGAGGAAATCATCCTTGAGTCTCGTGGCGCGTTGCGCGCTCATGCGCGCGCTGCGCTCGGCATCCAGCATCTCCTCGCGCTGCTGGCTGGTGGTCTCCATGCTCTCCAGGCGCTTCGCCTCGGTCATGTCGCGCGTCAGCTTGGCGAAGCCAAGGAGTTTGCCGGTGTCGTCGCGCAGCGCGGTGATCGTCACGTGCGCCCAGAACGTCGTGCCGTCCTTACGTACGCGCCAACCGATGTCGGTGAAGCTGCCCTTTTCCGCCGCGACATGCAGTTCGTGTTCGGGCCAACCGCTAGCCTTCGGTTCCTCCGGATAGAACACTGAAAAATGCCGGCCGATGATCTCGCTAGCCGCGTAGCCCTTGATCCGCTGCGCGCCGCTGTTCCACGTCGCGATGTTGCCATTTGGATCGAGCATGAAAATCGCGTATTCGGCGACGCCCTCGATGAGCAGCCGGAATCGCTCTTCGCTAAGGCGCAATTCCTCCTCGTGCGCGCGCCGCTGCGTCAGGTCGCGCGTGACCTTGGCGAATCCCTGCAGCTCGCCTTGCGGGCTGCGGATCGCCGTGATGACGACGTTCGCCCAGAACATGCTGCCGTCCTTGCGCACGCGCCAGCCTTCGTCCTCGAATACGCCAGATTCCGCGGCCACCTTGAGTTCGTGCGCGGGCAATCCGCGCGCCAGCGTTTCAGGCGGATAGAATCTGGAAAAATGCTGACCGATGATTTCATCGGCCGTGTAGCCCTTGAAACGTTCGGCGCCCGCATTCCACGTGAGGATGTGGCCGTTCGGATCGAGCATGAAGATCGCGTAGTCGCGGACGCTCTCGACGAGGCGGCGGAAGCGGTCCTCGCTTTGCCTCAGTTCTTCCCTCTCGGAGCCGCGCGGTTGAAGCATTCGGTAATATACCGTGTAGCACCAACGTCTTTCAGTGGCCGTTCTCGCCCGGAACAATTGTCGGGTTTGTCCTACGAGCAGGGCTGCGCAGGATTGATCTGATTGGTCGGGGTGACAGGATTTGAACCTGCGACCTATACGTCCCGAACGTAGCGCTCTACCAGGCTGAGCTACACCCCGAAATTCGACTCAATGCCTGCGTTCGATCGCGAAGCGGGCCAGCGCGGCGAGACCGGAGCGGAACGGCGATTCCGGCAGCGCTGAGAGCGCGGCCAACGCCAGATCTGCCTCGGCTTTCGCGAGCCGCGCAGTGTACTCAAGCCCCCCGGTCGATTCAAGTGCAGCCAGGATCGCGGCAAGTTGCGAGCGCCCGCCATCGGTGACTGCAGCGCGGATCAGTGCCGCCGTCGGCGCATCGGCGTTTCGCAATGCGTGGATCAACGG
>JBOHZW010000232.1:0-21386 GCA_050738715.1 Steroidobacteraceae bacterium
CGGCAGCTGGGCTCCCAGGTCTCCAAGTTCAAGGTGGGGGACCTCGCGGCGGTCGGCGTGCTGCCGAAGCAGTCGCGCCCGGACGATGTGAGCCGCGCGCTGCTGCCGCTGCGGCTGCTCGGCGACCCGCTTCCCGAGGGGACGGTGCGCGCCGCGAGGACACCTGCTCCCGCGGCCGCCGCGACGGAAGCGGACTCCACGGCATCGGCTGGCATTGCAACGCCAATCGGCATGACGCCCGAGTTGCGCGCGCAGTTCGACGCGCTGCTGCGCGATCACGGCGTTGAACTGCGCCAGTTCGTCGCCGCGTCGCTTGCGCAACACAGCGGACAGATCATCGGCGAAGTGCGCGCACTGATGGCGGGCGCAGAGCCGTCCGCATCTGCCCCGGCACCCGCGCCCCCGTTGCCTGCGCCGGTCGCACGACCGTTGCATGGCGGCACCGCGGCGCTGTGGCTCGCCGTGGCGGCGGCGCTGATCGCAGTGGCCGCGGGCATATTCTGGTATCGCGCGCAGCTGCTCGCAGCGGGGATTGCCGTCGCCACGGCGCATGCGCGTGCGCACGCCGCTGTGCCGGCCGCCGCGGATGCTACGACGGCAGCCGCCATTGCGCCGGCTGCAGCGAGTGCGGAAACACGTCTTCTCGAGTCCGTGCCATTCGGCGAGCAACCACTGGGCGGTTCGCGTGTCGAGACGGTGCGGGCGCTGCTCGAACAGCTTGCCACCTCCGGTTTTCGCGGCGCCGTGGAGATCCGCAGTTACCCTGGACGCTTTTGCATGCAGGCGAGCGGGGCGTCGCCGCAGTTGCCCGCCGCGGATGTCGCCTATGCAACCTGCAGCAGCGTCGGCAATCCGCTGGACTATGCCGAACCGCGCTCGCTCCAGTCACCGGAGTTCGCCGCGCTGCTGGCGGCGCAGGCCAGCCGCGGGCGCGGCGCGCTGGACGTGCAGCTCGTGATCGGCAGCGCGGACGATGTGGCGACGCCATATCCGGCAATATCCGCGCCGCTGAGCGCGGGCGAGTGGAATCGCGCGGCCGCGGCCAACAACCGCATCGAAGTGCGCACGCGATCGATCCCTTGACGCGTTCGCCGCCTGCTCACCCGACACAGCAGCGCGCCGCGGACTTTAAGCCGCCGGCATGGTTGCGTGGCGCGCACCTGCAATCGGTGTTGCCCAGCCTTCCGCCGCGCCGCTACTACACGCGCGCCCGTGCGCTCAGATTGCGTGCGGCGGCACAACCGTGGCTGCTCGATTGCGGCGAAGGCGTGCGCCTGCAGGCCTGGCACACGGCAAACAGCAACGGTAACGGACGTGTCGCGGTGCTGTTGCACGGCTGGGAAGGCAGCACCGAGTCCTGCTACGTGCTGTCGCTCGCGGCGCGCCTGTACGCGCAAGGGTACGAACTGGTGCGGCTGAACCTGCGCGACCACGGGCGTACGCAGCCGCTCAACAACGGGCTGTTTCATTCCTGCCGCCTTGCCGATGTCACCGGCGCGCTGCGCGCGATTGCGGCACGTTGCGGAACGCGGCCGTTATACCTCGGCGGTTTTTCGCTCGGCGGCAACTTCCTGTTGCGCACCTGCGCTGAGCCGGCGCTGCCCGCGAGCGTCGCCGGCGTCGTCGCCATCTCGCCGGTGCTCGATCCGGAGCGCACGCTGCGTGCGCTCGAGCAGGGTTGGCTGTTCTATCACGGTTACTTCGTGCAGCGCTGGTCGCGCTCGCTCCGCTACAAGCAGCAGTGCTGGTCCGACCTCTACGACTTTGCCGAAACGCTGCAAACGCGAAACCTGCGCCGCATGACCGATGTGCTGGTGCGCGAGCGCACCGAATTTGCGGACACCGCAGCGTACCTCGACGGCTATGCGATCACCGGGGCGCGGCTGCAAACCTTGAGCGTGCCGGCGCGCATCCTCGCGGCCGAAGATGATCCGATCATTCCGCCGATCGACCTCGACCGACTGGCACCCACGCCATTGCTGCGCGTCACCCGCACCGCCCGCGGCGGGCACTGTGGATTCATGAACGGGTTGTTCGCGCCGGCGTACTCGGATGATTTTGCGCTGAGCCAGTTCGATTCGTTTCAGGAACCGATGGCGTCCAGGAATCGCGCGTAACGCGCTCGCAATGCAGCGTCGGGCCGCGGCTCCCAGGTCTGGATCGGCGCGTCCGGCCATTGCTCGGTGAGCTCGGGCGCCGCGAGCCGCGCCACGCCGCGTGCGCTGGCTTCGGCAGCGGTGACCTGCACCGGCAGTTCCAGCAACGAAGCCAGCTTCCGGCACAACCATTGCGAGCGGCTCATGCCACCGGCCAGCAACACGCGCTGCGGAGCGCCCGATTGCCGCACGAGCAACGCGGCGTTTGCGGCAATCATGAATGCGACGCTCTCGATCACCGCGGCAAACCCAAGCAGCGGGTTGTCATTGCCGTCGATGAATGTCGATGCCATCGTCGAGCGCCACCACGGCGAACCCAGCCCGCCGATGCCGTTGACGAACACGGGCAGCGCAACGCGTGCATCGAGTGCATCGAGCGCTGCCCACAATGGATGCTCCGCGCATCGATGCTGCTCGCAGAACCAGCTGACCGCAGCGCCCGCGCCGTTGACGGTGCCTTCGAGCGAATAGATGGCGCTTGCCAGGTCGCGGTACAGGACGCTGCCCAGCAGCGGAGCAGGTGAGTGCGGCCTTGCCAGCAACGGGCGCTGGATGAACGCACCGGTGCCGAGGTTCACGTAGACGATGCCCGGATTGGCGTCGCCTTCCGACCACGGCACGGCTGATTGATCGCCGGTGACGGCGCGCAGCGGCAGTTCGCAATCGGGCAGCGACAGCACGCCCCAGTCACCCGACGTCGGTGCATGTGATGGCAGCCAGGCCCGGTCGATTCCGAACAGCGCGAGCAGTTCCGGCGACCAGTCGAGTTGCCGCGAATCGAGCAACAACATGCGCGAGGCATTCGCGGCGTCGACGCGCGCCGAGCGCGCATCGCCCGCGCTCAATTTCATCGCGAGGAAACTGGCGAGCGGCGCGGCCAGCAATGCGCCTGCCGAGGCTGCGCGCGCCACCTCGGGCAAGTGCTCGAGGCACCAGCGCAGCTTGCTGGCGCCGTAATGTGCAGACAGTGGCAGGCCGGTAAGCTCACGGATGCGCGCGGCCTGCGGCTGGAGCAATTGCAGCCACGCGGCATTGCGATGATCCTGCCAGGACAGCGCCGGGGAGAGCACGTGCCCATCCTCGCGTGCGCAACAGACGATCGTGGAGCGTTGCACCGCAAGTCCGGCGGCCACCAGTTGCAATCCCGGACGTGCGGCACGGGCTTGCGCGACCGCTTCGATCGCCGCAACGCGGAGCGAATCCACCAGTTCATCGGCGTCCTGCTCGACTTCGGCGGCGCCGCGCCGGACGGTTGCCACCGGCACCGTTGCAGTGGCGAGCAGCGCTCCCGATTCATCGAACAGGCAGGCGCGGCTGGCGTGGCTACCCTGGTCGAGGGCGAGCACGCCGCGGCTCATGCGGGGCGCAGTTCCAGGCGATCGGTGCGCGCACGCGCGTTGCGCGCGGGCAGTGAATGCGCGATCTGCGCGAGCACGCGTGCCGAGACTGCGCGCCAGGTCGTGAGCTTGCCGCCGTAAATTGACAGGACGCGTGGCCGCGTTACGCGGTCGGACACCAGCATCGTTTCACGCGAGCGATGGAAGGCGTGGCCGCCGCCCGCCGGCAACACACGCAGTCCTGCAAACTCACCCCGCAGTTCCGATGCCGCGGCATCGCGAAAGCGCGGAAAATAATGGCGCAGCACGCCGAGCAGGTAGTGCACCTCATGCGGACCCGGCGCCACCGTGGACGGATCGCCGTGGAAGCGCACTTCAGTCGTACCCACCATGAGCTGCCCGCGAAACGGCATCACGAAAATCGCGCGCCCATCGCGCGGACTCTCGAGGTAATACACGCCCTGCTGTGGCGGTCCATCGAGCAGCAGGTGCGTGCCCTGCACCAACTCGAGCGCTGGCACCGTGATCGCCGGGGTGATCGTGCGCGCCAGCGCTTCCGCCCACGGTCCTGCGGCATTGACCAGCACGCGCGCCGTGCATTCTTGCTGGACGCCGTTTCGCTCGTACCGCACTTGCACGCCATCCGCGCTCAAAACGGCGCCGGTGCAACGCGCCGGCACGGCGAGCTCGGCGCCCACTGACTGCGCCGAGCGCATGACAGCGTTGGTAAGCAATGCATCGTCGGTCTGCGCATCGTGGTACCAGAAAACCTGGTGCAGTCCCTGCAGGTCGAGGCCGTCGAGCGCGGCCCACTCGCGGCGCGGCACGGTGCCGAAATGCGCAGTGGAGTCGAGCCCGGCGAGTAGGGCGTACAGCGACAGTCCGATGCGCAATTGCCAGGACTTGCGCCGGCTGCCCGCGTACAGCGGAATGTAGAACTTCTGCAGGTGCACGAGTTCCGGCGCGAGGCGCAACAGCAACGCACGCTCGTGCAGGCTTTCGCGCACCAGGCGAAGCTGGCCGGATTCCAGGTAGCGCAACCCACCGTGGATCAGCTTGCTCGAGCGGCTTGACGATCCGTAAGCGAGCGAGCTCTGTTCGAGCAGCAACACGCTGTGTCCCGCCGCGGCCGCGGCCTGCGCGACGCCCACCCCGTGTATGCCGCCGCCGGCGACGACCACGTCGTATCCGGGGTTCATGGGCGCTCGCTCATGTCACGGTGCGCAGCCCGCGCAATGCATCGGACATCTCGCGCACCGCCATCGTCTCGACGTAGTCGGCGCCGCGTTCAGCAAGTTCGATCGCAAGTGGCAATGTTGCAACCTCATAGACCACCCAGCGCCACGGCCCCGGCCACAGCTTGCCGCCCGCGGCGAGCTTGCGGTGGTCGCAAAACAGGAACTGCGGTTGCAGCGCCTGGTACTTGAGCCGGCTGTGATCGTCGGCCGCGTCGAGTACCCAGCCGATTGGTGCATCGCCGAGGCGCCGCGCGCGATGGATCGCCGCAAGGTCGAAAGAGATCAGGACGCATTGCGCGCGCCACGGTTTGATCACCGCCAGCACCTGCGAGACGACGTAGTCGTGGCCGAATTGCGCGAGGCTGGCGCGCTTGATTTCGATGAACAGCGTGATTTCTGGTCGCCCGGTCAGCAGCTGCAGCACATCGCGCAGCAATGGCAGCCGCGTACCGCCAAATCGCGACCCGAAGCGCTGCGTCTCCGCGGCCTCGATGCTGGCCAATTCGCTGGCGTCGTGGTCGAACACGCTGCCGGGAAGCCCGGTCGTGCGCGCCAGCAAGTGATCGTGGATGACGACCGGCACGCCGTCCCGGCTCAATTGCACATCGAGTTCCAGGAAACGCACGCCCAGGTCGAGGGCCGAAACAAAGGCCGGCAGCGTGTTCTCGGGAAACTCCGCGGCGTTGCCGCGATGTGCCACCAGGTGTATGAGTCGCTCTGTGTCCAAACTGCCTACCGCAAATGTCGCTAGTTGCCTACGCCGCGGCCACTGCCCGCGCCAAGCCGGGTGTGTGAAGATTCCCTGATGCCGTGGCCGATGCCCGTTCGGCCACAAAGTATAGCGGGGTGCTGGTCATGAGTACTGCAAGGCCAATCCGAACTGTGATGCTGGCAGCATGTGTCGTGCTGCTGCAGAGCTCCTGCGGCGGCGGCGGATACAGCGGCAACGGCTCGCCGCCCACCACGCCGCCGACGACACCGACCGGCACCATTTCCTTGAGCGTCACACGCGTGTTTGCCTCGCTCCCGGCCTTCGACATGCCGGTCGGCGCGTTGCAGGCGCCGGGCGATTCGAGCCGCTGGTTCGTCGTCGAGCAGAGCGGACACATCAAGACTTTTGAGAATCAGTCCGCGGCCAGTACAGCCGCCGATTTCCTCGACATCAGCGACCACGTCACCTGTTGCGGCGAAACCGGGCTCCTCGGCGTCGCGTTCCACCCGGATTTCCCCAACGACCCGCGCGTGTATGTCTCGTACACGACGACGGTGGGCGCGCAACTCGTCTCGCGCCTATCCGAGTTTCGGACCGCCGACGGCGGGGTAACGCTCGATGCCGCAAGTGAAACGGTGATGCTCCAGGTCAACCAGCCAGAGACCAACCACAAGGGCGGCCATGTCGTGTTCGGTCTCGACGGCATGCTGTACCTGGGATTCGGCGATGGCGGCGGCGGCGGCGACATGCATGGCACGATCGGCAATGGGCAGGACCTGACGACGCTGCTCGGCAAGATGCTGCGCATCGATGTCGGCGCGGTCGGCGATGCGTACGCGATCCCCGCCGGTAATCCCAACGCTGCAAACGCCAAGTGCGGCAGCGCGGCAGGCCCGGGCACCGGCACGGCGCCTTGCGCCGAGATCTACGCCTCCGGACTGCGCAATCCCTGGCAATACAGTTTCGATAGTTCCGGTGGCGCGCTGTGGATCGGCGATGTCGGCCAGGATGCGTGGGAAGAAGTTGATCGCATCAGTGCGCCCGCGAACCTCGGCTGGCGCTGCCGCGAAGGCGCGCACGCCTACAATGCGAGCTGCGGACCTGCAACCGACCTGGTCGATCCCGTGGCCGAGTACCCGCACAATCCGGAAATCGCGGTCACCGGTGGATTCGTTTATCGAGGCAGCGCGTACCCGGACCTCGTCGGCCAATACGTGTGCGCCGACTACGGCAGCGGCAAGCTGTTTTATTTCGATGCGGCCACCAGTGCGGGTTCCACGCTCGAGATGACCGGTGCGGGCAGCAGCGGCATCAATCCTTCCGCATTCGCGCAGGACACGGACGGCGAGCTGTACCTGCTCGACTACGGCTCGGGCGCGATATATGCGCTGGTGGCGACGACGTCGTAAGGTGCTAACAGGCCCCAGGCACGGCGGCGCGTTTCTCGACGAATTGCACGATGGGTTCGCTCCCGGTGCAGGCGATGTCGCCTTCGACCTGCGCGCCGAGCGCGATTGCGATCCGCTTCGCCGTAACGCGGCCCTGCAAGCGCGCGCTGGCGCCGATCTCGAGCTTGTCCGCCACGGTGATGTCGCCGATCACCGTGCCGGAGATGACGGCGTTTTCAGCCTGAAGGTCGCCTTGCCAACTGCCGCCGCTCGAAATCGCAACTTCGCCGCCGACGCGGCCGTTGCCCTGCACCGCGCCATTCACGAGCAGCGCGCCGCGAGTGTCGATGTCACCCTGCAGGCTCGTGTGCTGTGCGATCAGCGTCGGCGTGGAACCGAGGCGGTCGAGAAGCCGGCGGCGTGGGCGGTCACTCATGCTGTTACAATATCCGACCTCGCCGTGGAGAAAAGAATGCGCAAGTCTCAGATTGGCACGATCGTCATGCTATTGGCGGCCACGTTTGCGATGGCTGGCTGCAGCCGTGTCGGGGAGGACTGGAAAGCGGCCCAAACGGCCGACAGCACCGAGGCCTACCAGGATTTCCTGCGCCAGCATCCCGACAGTGAATTCGGCGTTTCCGCGCAGGAGCGCATCAAGCAGCTTGCCGAGGACCGCGACTGGCAGGCCGCATCGAAAGCTGACACGCTCGATGCATACCAACAGTTCGTCGCCACGCACGCCGACGGTAAATGGGCGCAGGAAGCGCGTGTGCGCATCGAGAATTTCCAGCTCGCCGGCGGCGCGGGTAACACCGGCAATCCGCCGCCCGCCGGATCGACCTCGCCCATGCCAGCCGTCGGAGCGCCGACGAATGTGGCGCCGCCGAGCGCGCCGGCAACTGCTGCAACGAAGCCTGCCGCTGCCAAGCCAGCCGCGAGCGCGGCGAAAGCCAGCGCGGGTTCAGGCAGTGGCAGCCACTACGCGCAGCTTGGCGCGTACGCATCGAAGGCCAGCGCCGAATCCGCGTGGCACACGCTCAACGGCCGCTTTTCGTCGTTGAAGTCGCTGCAACCGCACTATGCGAGCGGCACCTCGCACGGCAAGACGGTCGTGCGATTGCAGGTCGGGCTCGCCTCATCGGAGCGTGCTCGTGATCTGTGCGCGGCATTGAAGAAGCAGTCGCAGGCCTGCATTCCCGTCAGCTGATGCAGCGGCGCGTGCTCAGGATCAGTGGTGGATTGTTGTTCGGCATCGCGGCGCTGTTCCCAGCCATCGCAGCATTGGCAGCACCGACGGTCCACGCAACCCATGCGGCACCCGCCGCCATGAGCTTCGCCGCCACCGGCGCAGCGATCCAGACGCGCACGCTCGACAACGGCCTCACGGTGATCGTCTGGCCCGATCACAATATCCCGAGCGTCGCGCTGTTCAATTGGGTGCACGTAGGCAGCCGCAACGAGGGCACGGGTACGACGGGCCTCGCGCATTTCTTCGAACACATGATGTTCAACGGCACGACCAACCACGCGCGCGGAGAGTTCAACCGGCTGATCGAATCGAACGGCGGCAGCGACAACGCGTTCACATCGCAGGACGTGACCGTCTACCAGGACTGGTTTCCGCGTTCGACGCTCGAGCTCGTGCTGCAACTTGAAAGCGATCGCCTCGCGAATCTCGCGTTCTCGCCGCCGGTGGTCGAGAAGGAGCGCGAGGTCGTCTATTCAGAACGGCGCCTGCGCGTCGAGGACAGCAATCCCTCGTTCCTGGCCGAACAGGTGCAGGCGACGGCGTTCGTCGCGCATCCTTACCGCATTCCGACAATTGGCTGGCCCTCGGACATCAAGACCTGGACGCTCGCCGACCTGCAGAATTTCTATCACACCTGGTACGCGCCGAATAACTGTACGCTGGTACTCGTCGGCGATGTCGAGCCAGCACAGGTGTTCGCGCTGGTCGAGAAATACTACGGCCCGATAGCGCGCGGACCGGTGACCAGCCCGGTGCGCACGGTCGAGCCCGAACAGACCGGCGAGCGGCGCCTGGTCATCGAGCGCAATGGGCAGAATCCGCTGCTGCAGATGGCCTGGCATGCTATTGCGGCCGACGATCCACGCGCGCCAGCGCTCAACCTGCTGCAGACGATACTCACGGGCGGCGATGCCTCGCGCCTGCATCGTTCGCTGGTGGAAGAGCGCAAGCTCGCCGTGGAGGTGGATAGCGGCTGGTCGGAAGGATTCGATCCGAACATTTACTCGGTGGTTGCAACCTTGCCCGAAGGCGCCTCGAGCAGCGAATTCGAGCAGGCGTTGAACGGCGAAATTGCGCAGTTGCTCGACAAGGGCGTGACGAGCGCGGAACTGTCGCGGGCCAAGCGGCAAGTGTCGGCGGCGTTCTGGCGCGGCGTGTCGACGATCGACGGCAAGGCGCAGCTGCTCGGTGAATACGCGGTGCTGCATGGCGACTATCGCAAGCTGTTCGCCGCCCCCGATGCATACGAACGCGTGAGCGCCGCCGACGTGCTGGCGGTGGCGCGCGAGGTCTTCAAGCCCGAGCACCGCACGGTCGGTGTGCTGCTGCCGCGCGCAGCCAACGGACACTGACCGGTGAGGGCGGCCATCATGGTAGGAGCAATGATCCTGGCCGGCGCGGCGTCGGCAACCATGCCCGCGCCGAACCGCGTCAATGTGCCGGTGCCGGCCAATGAACGCGTGACGTTACCGAACGGATTGCGGCTGATCCTGGTGCCGCGGCACGACATCCCGCTGGTGGCCTTCAACCTGCTGCTGCGCGGCGGCGCGTTGCTCGACCAACCGGATCATGACGGAACTGCGGCGCTGGCCGCCGACCTGCTCACGCACGGCGCGGGTTCGCGCGATGCCTTCGCATTTGCCGACGCGGTCGAAGGCGCGGGTGGAAACCTCGATGCGGCGGCGCACGCCGAGTTCATCCAGGTACAGGGACAGTTTCTTGCGCGCGACAGCCGATTGATGCTTGAGCTGTTGGGAGAAGCGGTACTGCATCCGCGCTTCGATGCCGCCGAGTTCGACAAGCTGCGCGAACGACGTATCGAGGAAATCAAGGCGGCTAAAGACTCCTCGCCGCAGGCGCTGCTCGGCAACTACGGCCGCGCGCTGCTGTTCGGTACACACCCTTACGGCAATGCGGTCAGCGGGAGCGAAGCTTCGCTGGCGCGCCTCACGCGCGACGACGTGACGCACTTCTACGCCGCGCAATCGGGCGCCGATCGCGCCATTCTTGTCATCGCCGGCGATTTCGATCCGGCGCAGGTTCGACGTGACGTTACGGCGGTGTTCGGTGGCTGGAAGCGCGCGACGCAGCCGCTGGCCGCGCTGCCAGCGCCGGCGCGCATCCACGGCCGGCGCCTGCTGCTCGTCGATTCACCGGGTTCTGCACAGACCTACATCTGGATGGCGAACGTCGGTGTGCCGCGCCACTATGACTTGCGGCCGGCGCTGAACATCGCGAACCTCGCGCTCGGTGGCAGCTTTGGATCCCTCCTCAATCGCGAGCTGCGATTGAAGGCCGGGCTCACCTACGACGCCAGCTCGCGCTTCAACCGCGGACTCGTCGCCGGCGAATTCGCGATCGGCACCTTCACGCAGACCGACAAGTCTGCGGAAGCGCTGCAGCTGGCATTGACGACGCTCGGCGAGTTCAAGAAGGCGGGACTCGATGCCACGGCGACCGACTCAGCGCGCAATTTTTTGCTGGGCCAGTATCCGCTCGCCTTCGAGACCCCGTTCGATTGGGCAGTGGCACTCGGCGACCTCGAGTTCTACGGACTGCCGGAGAGCTACATCGGCCACTTCGGCTCCGACCTCGTGGCGACCGATGCCGCCTCAATCCACTCGGTCATCGACGGCGCATTTCCGTCGCCTGATGACCTCGACATCGTGCTGATCGGCGACGCGGCGAAGATCCGCGATTCGCTGGCGAATTTCGGGCCGGTGACGACGATGCCGCTGTCGGCGCCCGATTTTTCTCCCTCCGCCGGCTCACACTAAGCGGGAAGCGCTCTGGCATGCGCTCGCTCACCCGCCAGTGGCTGCGCGTGATCTTCCCAATGGTGCTTGCGGTTTCCGCGTTTGGCGCGGAGTTGCCGCGGGTTACTACCGGCCACATCGAAAGGCTCACGGACTTTCCATCGCGCTATGTGGCCGCGCGCAACGTCGATGTCTGGCTGCCCGATGGCTATGGGCCCGGCAATCGCTACGCAGTCATCTACGCGATGGATGGGCAGATGCTGTTTGATCCGGCGACGACCTGGAACCACCAGTCCTGGAGGTTCGACGCGGCGCTCGGCGCGCTGATCGCAACGGGTCGCGTCCGCGACGCGATCGTCGTTGGTGTCTGGAACGACCCGAAGCTGAGGCATGCCGAGTACTTCCCGCAAAAATCGCTGCCGTTTGTGCCGCCCGTATTGCGCGAAAAGTTCGTCCGGGAATGGCTGCACGGCCGTCCGCTCGCCGATCGCTTCCTGCACTTCCTGGTCGGAGAACTGAAACCGGCAATCGACGCGCGCTTCCTCACCGACACTCGACGCGAGAACACCTTCATTCTCGGTTCCAGCATGGGTGGCATGATTTCGTTGTATGCGTTGAGCGAATACCCGGACGTGTTCGGCGGAGCCGCCTGCCTGTCGACGCACTGGATCGGCACCTTCAGCGAAAACGCGTCGTTGCCGCTCGCTGCATTCACATACTTGCAGTCGCACCTGCCGGATCCGCGCACACATCGAATTTACATGGATCGCGGCACCGTCGAACTCGATGCGCTGTACGGCGCCGCCCAGCCTTTCGCCAACGATCTGTTCCATGAACGCGGCTACACGGATGCCAATTTCGAGTCGCGCGTCTACGCGGGTGCCGGCCACAACGAAAAGGACTGGGGAGCCCGGCTCGCCGAGCCGCTGCTTTTCCTGCTGGTCCCGCCAGCAAGGTAGTCGGCGCTGAGAGCCTATTTGGGCCGCTTGATTACTAACTCATATGCACGAATGCATTGACCTGCTGGTCTCGGTCAGTAATATTCGGACCATAGGTTCGACGCCGCTGTTCGGTGCCCGACGCATGACTTTCAGGTCCGTCTGGCAACCAGGCCCGCTCGCCGCAAGTCTCTGGAATTGTTTGGTAATTTTTCGATCCCGGCTGGTTCGGGAGCGAATGGCAGTGGGCGAATGCCGCCCAGGGACTTGATGGCCGAAGACACCACGCGACTTGGGCCGCCTGCAAAGGCGGGCCTGTACGACCCGCAGTTCGAACACGAGGCCTGCGGCATCGGCTTTGTCGTTGACATCAAGGGCCGCAAGTCGCATCGCATTGTGCAGCAGGCGATCGAGGTGCTGGTGAACCTCGATCATCGCGGCGCCTGCGGCTGCGAGAACAACACCGGCGACGGCGCGGGTGTGCTGGTGCAGATGCCGCACCGGTTCCTTATCGAGGCGGCGAAGAAGGCACGCATTGCGCTGCCTGAAGCCGGGCAATACGCCTGCGGCCTTGTGTTCCTGCCGCGCAATCCGACCAAGCGGCGCAAGCTCGAGGAGCAGTTCGGCCACATCATCCAGTCGGTGGGATTGACGCTGCTCGGCTGGCGTACGGTGCCCACCGACAACTCCTCGCTCGGTGAAACCGCGCGCATGAGCGAGCCGTTCATGCGCCAGGTGTTCGTCGGCCGGGGACCGGAGCTTGCCGACGACATGGCCTTCGAACGGCTCCTGTACCTGGCGCGCAAGCGCGCCTACAGCGAGATCCGCGCCTCGACCATCGACGGCGCCGAATACTGGTACGTCGCGAGCCTGTCGTTCAAGACGCTGGTCTACAAGGGCATGCTGATGACCGGGCAGCTCGCGCACTATTTCCCGGACCTGCAGAGCCCGTTGCTGGAATCCGCGCTCGCGATGGTGCACTCGCGCTTCAGCACCAATACCTTCCCGAGCTGGGATCGCGCGCATCCGTATCGCTACATCGCGCACAACGGCGAGATCAACACGGTGCGCGGCAACATCAACTGGATCCGTGCGCGCGAGTCGCTGTTCGAGTCGGAGTTGTTCGGTGAGAACATGCGCGAGCTCATGCCGGTGGTGAATCCGAACGGCAGCGACTCGGCGATGTTCGACAACACGCTCGAGTTGCTGGTGCTCGCCGGGCGCTCGTTGCCGCACGCGATGATGATGATGATTCCCGAACCGTGGTCTGCGCACGAGACGATGGACGATGACCGGCGCGCGTTCTACCAGTTTCACTCCTGCCTGATGGAGCCGTGGGACGGTCCCGCCGCGGTGGCGTTCACCGACGGCCGGCAGATCGGCGCCATGCTCGATCGCAATGGATTGCGTCCCTCGCGCTACTACGTGACGCGCGATGACCTGGTGATCATGGCATCCGAGGTCGGTGTGCTCGACATTCCGCCCGCGGACATCGTGCGCAAGGGCCGTCTGCAGCCCGGGCGCATGTTCCTCGTCGACACGACGCAGGGCCGCATCATCGAGGACGAGGAAATCAAGCGCACGGTCGCGCTCGAACGGCCCTACCGGCAATGGCTCGATGAACACCTGGTCACGCTCGATTCGCTCCCTCCGGCGAGCGCCGCGCCGCCGGTCGACCGTGACACGCTGCTGCAACGGCAGATCGCTTTCGGCTACACGTTCGAGGACCAGCGACTGCTGATCGAACCGATGGGACGCAATGGCGTCGAGGCGATCGGCTCGATGGGCAACGACACACCGCTGGCGGCGCTGTCCTCGCACCCTCGATTGCTATACGACTATTTCAAGCAACTGTTCGCGCAGGTGACGAATCCGCCGATCGACTGCATCCGTGAAGAGCTCATCACCTCGAGCGAGATGCTGATCGGCGCCGAAGGCAACCTGCTGCAGCCGCGGCCGGGAGATTGCCGGCAACTCGAACTGCCGGGGCCATTGCTGACGAACGAGGATTTCGCGCGCTTGCGCCGCATGGATCTCGCCGGCCTCAAGGTCGGCGTGCTGCCGATCCTGTTCCGCGTGACGCGCGGCGAAGTAGGCCTCGTCAAGTCGATGGAAGAACTGCGCATCATGGCGCGGCGCATGATCGAGGAAGAGGATGTCAGCGTGCTGATCCTCACCGATCGCGGCGTGAACCGTGAGTTCGCCGCGGTGCCGGCATTGATGGCCGTGGCGGGCCTTCATCATTACCTGATCCGCGAGCAGTTGCGCACGCGCGTGAGCCTCGTGCTCGAGACCGGCGAGGCGCGTGAAGTACATCACTTCGCGCTGCTGGTGGGATATGGCTGCAGCGCGATCAATCCGTACCTCGCCTTCGAGACGATGGACGGCATGATCAGCGACGGATTGCTGACGACCGTCAATCACAAGCTGGCTTGCAAGAATTTCATCAAGGCGGCGACCAAGGGCATCGTCAAGGTCGCCTCGAAGATGGGCATTTCGGCGATCCAGAGCTATCACGGTGCGCAGGTGTTCGAGGCCGTTGGCCTGCGCCAGGACGTCATTGACGATTACTTCACCGGCACCGCATCGCGCGTCGGCGGCATCGGCGTCGATGTGATCGCGAAGGAAGTGCTGATGCGCCATCGCGCGGCGTTCGTCGACCGCACCGATGCAAGCCAGCCGCTCAACGCCGGCGGGCAGTACCAGTGGCGAGCCGGCGGCGAGTATCACCTGTTCAATCCGGAATCGATTCACCGATTGCAAAAATCGGTACGCACTGGCAGTTACGCCACTTACAAGTCGTACGCTGCATTGATCAACGATCAGTCAAAGCAGCTGTGCACGCTGCGCGGCCTGCTCGATTTCAAGAGCGGTGATGCCGTGCCGATCGATGAAGTTCAATCGGTCGAGAGCCTGATGCGGCGGTTCAAGACCGGCGCGATGTCCTACGGTTCGATCAGCAGGGAAGCGCACGAGACGCTGGCGATTGCGATGAATCGCATCGGTGGCAAGAGCAACACCGGCGAGGGCGGCGAGGATCCGGCGCGCCACGTGCCCCTCGCCAATGGCGATTCGAAGAATTCAGCCATCAAGCAGGTGGCGTCCGGGCGTTTCGGTGTCACCAGCGAGTACCTGGTCAGCGCGCGTGAGCTGCAAATCAAGATGGCGCAGGGCGCGAAACCGGGCGAGGGTGGACAGCTGCCCGGCAGCAAGGTTTATCCGTGGATCGCGAAAACGCGGCACACCACGGCGGGTGTCGGACTGATCTCGCCGCCGCCGCACCACGACATTTATTCGATCGAGGACCTGGCGCAGCTGATCCACGATCTGAAAAACGCGAATCGCGAAGCGCGCATCAGCGTGAAGCTCGTCGCCGAGGTCGGCGTTGGCACGGTGGCGGCCGGCGTGTCGAAGGCGCACGCCGATGTCGTGCTGATCAGCGGTTACGACGGTGGCACGGGTGCCGCCCCGCAGACCTCGATCACGCATGCGGGACTGCCCTGGGAACTCGGTCTCGCCGAAGCGCACCAGACGCTGGTGCTCAACAACCTGCGCGATCGCATCGTCGTCGAGACCGACGGGCAGCTGAAGACCGGGCGCGACGTGGCGATCGCAGCGCTGCTGGGCGCCGAGGAGTTCGGTTTCGCAACCGCGCCGCTGGTGTCGCTCGGCTGCATCCTGATGCGCGTGTGTCACCTCAATACCTGTCCTGTCGGGGTCGCGACGCAGGATCCGAAATTGCGCGAACAGTTTGCCGGCAGGCCCGAACACGTCGTCAATTTCATGCGCTTCATCGCGCAGGACCTGCGGGAGTTGATGGCGCAGCTCGGATTCCGCAGCATCGAGGAGATGGTCGGGCGCGTCGACCGCCTCGAGCCGCGCAAGGCGATCGATCACTGGAAGGTGCGCGGCTTCGACTTCAGCAATATCCTGTATCAACCGGATGTGGGCGACGAGGTGGGACGGCACCATCGGATTGCGCAGGACCACGGCCTCGAGCAGTCGCTCGACCTGACGACGATCCTCGAATTGTGCCGGCCCGCGATCGAGCGCGGCGAAAAGGTTGCCGCGGAGCTCCCGATCCGCAACGTGAATCGCGTGGTCGGCACGATCACCGGCAGCGAGATCACGCGCCGGCACGGCGCCAAGGGATTGCCCGCCGACACGATCCAGCTCAAGTTCAACGGTTCGGCCGGGCAGAGTTTCGGCGCCTTTATCCCGCCCGGAATGAGCCTGACGCTCGCGGGCGATGCCAACGACTACGTCGGCAAGGGACTGTCGGGCGGCAAGCTCGTCATCTTTCCGCCGCAAGGCGCAGGCTTTTCGGCCGAGCACAACATCATCGTCGGCAACGTCGCCCTATACGGCGCGACCAGCGGCGAGGCGTATATCCGCGGCATGGCCGGCGAACGCTTCGCGGTGCGCAACAGCGGCGTCGACGCTGTCGTGGAAGGCGTGGGCGATCACGGCTGCGAATACATGACCGGCGGGCGGGTTGTCGTGCTCGGCCATGCCGGCCGCAATTTCGGCGCGGGCATGTCCGGCGGAGTCGCCTACGTTTTTGACGACGACGGAGATTTCGCCTCCCGCGTGAATATGCAAATGGTCGAGGTCGAGCGGCTCGAGGATGCGAAGGAGATCGCGGCCGTGCGCGCGCTGATCGAGAATCATCGCGCGCTGACCGGCAGCACGCGCGCCGACACGTTGTTGCAGCAATGGGATCGCGTCGTGCCGAAAGTCACGAAGGTCATCCCGAAGGATTACAAACGCGTGCTCGCCTGCATCCGGCGCGCGCACGACCAGGGACTGTCGGGCGACGAAGCGATCATGGTGGCGTTCGAGGAGAACGCGCGCGATCTCGCTCGCGTGGGTGGCAACTAAATGGGTAAGGCAACTGGATTCATCGAGTACCTGCGCGAGCTGCCGGTCGATCGTACGCCGGCGACGCGCGTGCGCGACTGGAGCGAATTTCATCATCACATGGAAGAGCGGCACTTGCGCCAGCAAGGCGCGCGCTGCATGGACTGCGGCGTGCCGTTCTGCCAGACCGGCAAGCTCATCAGCGGCATGGCGGCCGGTTGCCCGGTCAACAACCTGATTCCGGAGTGGAATGATCTCGTCTACCGCGGGCTCTGGCGCGAGGCGCTCGACCGGCTGCACCTGACCAACAATTTTCCCGAGTTCACTGGGCGAGTGTGTCCGGCACCATGCGAGGGTTCCTGCGTGCTCGGCATGAACGCGGCGCCGGTCGCGATCAAGACACTCGAGAACGCGATCATCGACAAGGGTTTCGAATCCGGGTGGGTGATGCCGCACCCGCCGCCCACGCGCAGCGGCAAGAAGGTCGCCGTCATTGGCTCCGGTCCCGCCGGACTCGCCGCCGCGGCGCAGCTCAATCGCGCCGGACATCTCGTGACGGTGCTCGAGCGCGCCGATCGTCCCGGCGGATTGTTGATGTACGGCATTCCAAACATGAAGCTCGACAAGCGCGAGGTCGTGCTTCGACGCATCGAGCTGCTCGAGCGCGAAGGCGTCAAGTTCATCTGCAACGCGCACGTCGGCGAAAATGTCGAAGGGCCGTTGCTGCTGCGCGACTTCGATGCGCTGGTGCTGTGCACGGGCGCGACGCAGGCGCGCGATCTTTCGGTCGAGGGACGCGCGCTGGACGGTGTGCACCTGGCGATGGATTACCTGACCGCGAGCACGAAGGCGTTGCTCAACGGTGGCGCCGATCACACGCCGATCAGTGGCCGCGGGAAAGATGTCGTCGTCATTGGCGGCGGCGACACCGGCACGGATTGCGTCGGCACGGCGATGCGCCACGGCTGCCGGAGCCTGACGCAGGTCGAGATCCTGCCGCGTCCGCCCGATGCGCGCGCGGCCGATAATCCCTGGCCGGAATGGCCGAAGGTCTACAAGCTCGACTACGGCCAGGAAGAGGCCGCCGCGCGCTTCGGCGGCGATCCGCGCAGCTACGCGAACACGGTGAAGAAATTCGTCGCGGGCGCAGATGGCAAGCTCGCCTCGCTCGTGACCGTCGCGATCCGCTGGGAAAAGAATGCGGCCGGGCAATTCGCGCCGTCGGAGATGCCGGGGAGCGAGCGCACGCTGCCGGCGCAGCTCGCGTTGCTCGCGCTCGGGTTCCTGGGACCTGAGCAATCGCTGCTGCGCGATCTGAAGGCCGAAGTCGATGCGCGCAGCAACGTGCAGGCCGAACACGGCAAATATGCGACCAGCATCAAGGGCGTGTATGCCGCGGGCGATTGTCGCCGCGGCCAGAGCCTCGTTGTATGGGCAATCAACGAAGGGCGCGGCGCGGCGCGCGAGTGCGACCGGTTCCTGATGGGGCGCAGCAGCCTGCCTTAAGCTGCTAGCATTGGCTGCAGGAGCAGGCACGATGACAGAGATCGTTGACGAAGATGGTGGCGCGCGCCGTGCGCTCGCGCACTTGAGTTCCGTGCTCACGGCCAACGAAACGCTCGAAGCCTGGGCGATCCAACGCCGGGTCTTCGCGTTGACGCATCGTCGCCTGGTGGTGGCAGCGACGAGCGGGCGATTCCTGGCGCTCAGGCGCGGAATTGTCGGTGGCTTTTCCCTGGCCGACATCCGCTGGCAAGATCTCAAGGAGGTCAAGATCGAGGCGGGCATTATTGGCGCCTGCCTGACATTGGCGGCATTTGCGAGCCCCGATTTGGCTTCGGCCTCGGCGCAGACAGTGACGTTCGTTTATGACGGATTGCGCAAGGACCAGGCGGAAGCGCTGTACCGAATTGCGCAGGGCCACGACCAGGCGTGGCGCGAAAAGCGCCGGGTTCGCGATTTGGAAGAGATGAGGGCCCGCGCGGGTGGCATTCAGGTCGGCAACCTCGCTGGTGCAGCTGCAGACGGCACATCCCAGGACGCGACTCAACGGCTGCAGCGCGCCAAGGCGATGCTCGATGCACGGCTCATCTCCGACAGCGAGTACGAAGCGCTGAAGGCCAGGATAATCAACCAGGTCTGAGTCGCCGCCGCCCGCGTCAGGAATTTGTCGTCGTGGAATTTTTCGGTGCGGCAAGCGTTACCACGCGCTCGGCAAGCCCAGCCGGACACACCAGCAGATCGGGCATGTACGTGTTGGCCTGGTTGTAGCGCAACGGGCTGCCATCGAGGCGTGATACATGCAGGCCTGCGGCCTGCGCGACGGCGACCGGCGCGCAGCTGTCCCATTCGTACTGACCACCGGAGTGCACGTAGATGTCGGCCTCGCCGCGCACGACCGCCATGATCTTCGCGCCGGCGGAACCCATCGGCAGCAGCTCCGCGCCGAGCGCCTCGGCCACTGCGGCAGCTTCGGCCGCCGGACGCGTGCGGCTCACGACGAGGCGGAGCTTGCCGTTGCGCCGTGGGCGCACAAGCGCGTCGCCGCTCGCGATCGTGAGCGGAAGTCCTGGCAGCGCCACTGCACCCAGCGTCGCAACACCATCGATCGCCAGCGCCACGTGCACGGCCCAGTCTGCGCGACCTTCACCGTACTCGCGCGTGCCATCGAGCGGATCGATGATCCATACGCGTGAAACACCGAGCCGCGCGGCGTTGTCCTTTTCTTCTTCGGACAGCAACGCGTCGTCCGGCCGGTGCGTACGGAGCGATTCGATGATGAAGCGATTGGCGAGCTCATCGCCGAGTTTGCCGAGCGGCTTGCCAGTTAGCAGCGCCGCGGCACGCAGATCGACGAGCAGGCGTCCGGCGTGCTCGGCGATTTGCCGCGCGAGTTCGGTGTCGTTCACGAGATCAGCCGGCTGACGATCAACTCGGCCGCCTGCTCGGGCGTGAGTTGCGAGGTGTCGATGCGGATTTCCGGCGCGGTCGGCGCCTCGTACGGGCTGTCGATGCCGGTGAAGTTCTTCAGTTGCCCGGCGCGCGCCTTCTTGTAAAGCCCCTTCACGTCACGCGCCTCGGCCGCCGCCAGCGACGTATCGATGTGGATCTCGAAGAACTCTCCAGGCGCGATCATCTGCCGCACCATTGCGCGTTCGGCGCGGAACGGCGAGATGAACGCGGTGATGACGATCAGTCCCGCATCGGTCATCAGCTTGGCCACTTCGCCGACGCGGCGGATGTTCTCGACCCGATCGGCGTCCGAAAATCCCAGGTCGCGGTTGAGCCCATGGCGCACGTTGTCGCCGTCGAGCAGGAAGGTGTGGCGGTTCATGCGCGCCAGCTGCTTCTCGACCAGGTTCGCGATCGTCGACTTGCCGGCGCCCGACAAGCCAGTGAACCACAGCACAGCGGATTTCTGGTTCTTCAGTTTCGCATGCACTTCGCGCGTGACGTCGAGCTGCTGCCAGTGGATGTTGGCGGCGCGCCGCAGCGCGAAATGCAGCAGGCCGGCCGCGACTGTCGCGTTGCTCAGCTTGTCGATCAGGATGAAGCCGCCGAGGTCGCGACTTTGCTCATAGGGTTCGAACACCAGCGGCTGGTCGGTGGAAATGTTGGCAACACCGATCGCGTTGAGGTCGAGCGTGCGCGCCGCCAGGTGCTCCAGCGTGTTGACGTTGACCTGGTATTTGGGCGCCTGCACCTGCGCGGTGACGGTCTGCGTGCCCAGCTTCAGCCAGTAGGTGCGCCCGGGCAGCATTTCCTCATCGGACATCCACACCAGTGTTGCCTCGAACTGGTCCGCGGATTCGGGCGGCGCATCGGCCTGCGCGATGACGCAGCCCCGCGAGCAATCGACTTCGCTCGAAAAACACAGCGTCACCGATTGTCCGGCTACGGCTTCGGTGGGCTCGCCATCCATCGTCACGATACGGCTGATCGTCGTGGTCGTGCCGGCGGGCAGCACTCGCACGGCGTCGCCAGGACGTACGCGCCCGGAAGTGACCAGGCCCGCATAGCCGCGGAAGTCGAGGTTCGGCCGATTGACCCACTGCACCGGCATGCGAAACGGGCGTGCCTGGTCGGCATCGGTCGAGAGCGGAACGGTCTCGAGATGCTCGATCAGCGCGGGGCCGCGATACCACGGCGTGCGTTCCGAACGGCTGGTGATGTTATCGCCCTGCAGTCCGGAAATTGGAATCGCAGTGAACTCGCCGATGCCGATGCGCGTGGCGAACTCGCGATAGTCGCTGACGATCGCGTCGAAGCGCGCCTGGTCGTAACCGACGAGATCGAGTTTGTTGACCGCGAGCACGATGTTGCGGATGCCGAGCAGGTGCACGAGATAGCTGTGCCGGCGCGTCTGCGTCAGCACGCCGAGCCGCGCGTCGATGAGGATCACCGCGAGCTCGGCGGTCGATGCGCCGGTGACCATGTTGCGCGTGTACTGCTCGTGGCCGGGCGTGTCGGCGACGATGAACTTGCGTTTCTCGGTGGCGAAGAAGCGGTAGGCGACATCGATCGTGATGCCCTGTTCGCGCTCGGCGGCGAGTCCGTCGACGAGCAGCGCGAAGTCGAGGTTCTGCCCTTGCGTGCCGATACGCGCGCTATCGGCCTCGAGCGCGGCGAGCTGGTCCTCGAAGATCATCTTTGAGTCGTATAGCAATCGCCCGATCAGCGTGGATTTTCCGTCATCGACGCTGCCGCAGGTGATGAAACGCAGCAGCGACTTGTGCTGGTGCGCCTCGAGAT
>JBOHZW010000233.1:0-2600 GCA_050738715.1 Steroidobacteraceae bacterium
TGCGGGTCCCGAGCCGCCCGAATACCGCACCGAGGCCGAGCAGCACCGCCGCCAGCAGCGTGGCCAGCGCCAGGAACAGCAGCACCGGCAGGTAGTTTTCGAGCATGAGCCAGCTCCCCTGGTGTCAAAAAGGGCGGACAGTTTCCTGGCCGCCCCTGATTGCCGCAGCAATTCTATTAGAGAATTGGTGCCGACGGGGAGATTCGAACTCCCACACCTTGCGGCGCTAGCCCCTCAAGCTAGTGTGTCTACCAGTTCCACCACGTCGGCCAAGCTTCGGTTCAGTGCGCTGGCGTCGCAGGCGCCGGACTCGGCGCAGGCGCCTGAGTCGCGGGCGACAGTGTGGTCGGCGCAGGCGGACCCAAGGGCAGGGATTGCGGCGGTACGGACGGTGCCGGCTGCTGCGACATGCGATCGAGCACGCTGTTCGCGGGCGCTACGGTGTGCGCACCCACATAGGTCAGCGCCAGGCTCGTGATCATGAAGATCGCCGCGAGGATCGCGGTCGCCCGCGACAGCGCCGTGCCCGCTCCGCGCGCACCGAACACGGTGCCGGAGGCACCGGCACCAAAGCCTGCACCCGCCTCGGCGCCCTTGCCCCGCTGCAGCAGCACCAGCGCAATGATGCTCAGTGCCGTAAAAAAATGAACGCTCATCAGGATTGTATGGAACATATGAATCAACCCAACTACGCCGAGCCAAAGATGGCCAGAAACTCTTCCGCCTTGAGCGAGGCGCCGCCGATCAGGCCGCCATCGACATCGGGCATTGCGAATATGTCGCGGGCATTGCCCGCCTTGACGCTGCCGCCATAGAGGATACGCAGCCCGGCAGCGATTTTAGCATCCTGACCTGCCACGCGCTGGCGTATGAAAGCGTGCACTTCCTGGGCCTGGTCGGGCGTCGCGGTACGGCCCGTGCCAATGGCCCAAACCGGCTCATATGCGATGACGGCATCGGCGAACGTCGCGACGCCGGAGAGCTGCAGCACCGCATCGAGCTGCGCGCCCACCACTTCATTGGTGCGGTTCGCCTCGCGCTCCGCGAGCTGCTCGCCGACACAGAGAATGGGAATCAATCCACCGCTGCGCGCCGCGGCGAATTTGCGTGCGACCAGTGCATTGCTGTCACCGTACAAAGCGCGGCGCTCCGAGTGGCCAACCAGCGTGTACTGGCAACCGACATCCACGAGCATCGCCGCGGATACTTCACCGGTATAGGCGCCCACCGCTTCGGCGCAGACATCCTGCGCGCCGAGCGCGACGGCTCCGCCGCGCAACAGCCGCCAGGCATCGTGCAGGTAGACAAAGGGCGGACAGATCAGGCAGGTGGCCTGCTCGTCGGTCGCGGCGGCAACGATGGCTTCGATCAGGCTCGCGTTCTCGGCACGCGATCCGTTCATCTTCCAATTGCCGGCTACAATCTTGCGTCGCATGGGTTAACAGCAGGCCCCGTAGGGTGTCAAAAGGCGCGCGATGATAGCCATGCGTGCCCCGGGGCGCAATGCGCGGCCCGGCATCGCCTGAATTAGCCTGAATCGGCCTGAATCGGCCTGAATCGGCCTGAATCAGCCCGCGACGGCGCGAACGGCCTCGGCCAGCTGCTCGGCGCAACCCTTTGCGAGGCCCTCTTCCTGCGCTTCGACCATGACGCGGATCAATGGCTCGGTGCCCGAGGCGCGCAGCACGATGCGGCCGCGGTTGCCGAGCTGCTTTTCGAGTTGTTCGAGCAAGGTGCGCACGGCGGGCACGCCGCTTGGATCGAAGCGTTTTTCCACCCGCACATTCAGCATGACCTGCGGGAACCGGGCCATACCGGCGGCCAGTTCGGCCAGTGCCTTGCCGGATTCGCGCATGATCGCCAGCACCTGCAGTGCGCTCACCAGGCCATCGCCGGTGGTCGTGCGATCGAGGCACAGGATGTGGCCCGAGGTCTCGCCGCCGACCACGCCGCCGGTTTCGCGCAGGCGGGCCAGCACGTAGCGATCGCCGACCGCCGCGCGTTCGAAGGGAATGCCGCGCTCGCGCAACGCGAGCTCGAGGCCGAGGTTGCTCATCAGCGTGCCCACTACCGGACCCTGCAACGCGCCCTTGGCCTGGCGCGCGCAGGCGATGATGTAGAGCAACTGGTCGCCATCGACGACGCGCCCCAGGTGATCGACCATCAGCACGCGGTCGCCGTCGCCATCGAGCGCGATGCCAGCCTGCGCATTGACACCGGGCACCGTGAGTTGCAGCAATTGCGGGGCGGTCGAACCGCAGCCGACGTTGATGTTGCGTCCATTGGGCGAGGAACCGATCGGCACGATGTCGGCGCCGAGATCGGCGAGCGTGCGCGGCGCGACCTTGTACGCGGCACCATTGGCGCAGTCGACGACGATCTTCATGCCGGCCAGGTCGGTGCCTTCTGGCAGCGTGCCGCGCACGAATTCCTGGTACATGACGCGCGTAGTGTCGACGCGGCGCGCGCGGCCCAGTTCGCCGGATGAGCGCGTCAGCGGCGGCGCCTCGAGCTGCGCTTCGATTTGCTCCTCGAGTTCGTCGGAGAGTTTGCCACCGCTGCCGTCGAAGAACTTGATGCCGTTGTCTTCAAAGAGATTG
>JBOHZW010000234.1:0-3826 GCA_050738715.1 Steroidobacteraceae bacterium
CCTGCCCGGCCAGCACGGCGCCCTCTTCGGCGCGCGCGCCACCGGTGCGCCGCGCGAGACGGCGCAGCATCGTCGCGAGTGCTTCGCCATGCAGGAAGAAGACCACGACCAGCACCAGCGTCAGCAGGAATTCCAGCGTGATGCTGCCAATCGTGCCGACATGCTGGCTGAGCCACAGCGCGGCCTTGCCAAGGTAGGGTTGCGCGAACGCGGTCCAATACTCGGGGCTCTGCGCAACGGCCTTGCTCCACTCCGTCGCGAGTTGCGTGCCAAATGGCAGGCGCGTGACCCACGGCGGCGGCCCGGGCCATGGACCCGCGAGCACCCGCCCGCCGAGGTCGCGCAGCTCCGGCAACCGCGTGACCAGCGTGCCGAGCAGCAATGCCACCGGCGCGACGACGACGACGAACAACCCGCCGCTCATCGCGGCGACTGCAAGGCTCCGCCGTCCGCCAGACAGCCGCTCGATGTGCAGCATGATCGGCCACGTCGCCACGACGATGATTCCCGCCCACAAAATCGATGGCAGGAAAGGCCGCAGCACCGCCAGCGTGCCCCACACAAGAGCTGCAACGCAGGCCAGCAATATCGCGTTGCCGATCAGTTGCGAGCGTGTCTCGCCGGGCGTGGTCATCGCGGCCGCGCGCTCAGGTTGCTATACGCTGCTGCGGCGCACGACATTCGCATAGGGAACGCCGTCGCGGTGCGTAAAGATCGCCGGTATGCCGCCCGCGGGCGCGCGCAGGTCGATGTCCGGATAGGTCGTAACATCCTGCGTCTCGTTGCGCGAGCCGACTTCAAGCAGCACGCAATGCGCAGCCGAGCGATTGTGCAGCGAATGGCCGTTGGCTTCGCCGGACTTGAATCCCGCGGCATCGCCGGCGCGTAACTCTTCCTCGCCCTGATCGCTGACGAGCGTCACGCATCCTTCGAGTACGTAGACAAACTCATCCTCGTGGCTGTGCCAATGGCGCTGGCTCGACCAGCTGCCCGGCGCAAGCCGCAGCAGGTTGACGCCGAACTGCGTCAACCCGGCCGCATCGCCAAGCCGACGCCGCTCGCGCTGCTTGCACGGTTCATCGAACGGCGGTGGATACAGACTGCCCATCAGCGTAGCCACCGCCGCAACATCAATACGCTTGCTCATGTCTAGTAATTCGCGGCCGCGCGCACCGCGGCGGCCGGCTTGTCGAGGTCGGCCATCAGCTCGGGTCCCACGATCGACAACGGCGTCGCGCCATAGGACAGCAGCCGGTCGTGGAAATCGTGCAGCGATCCTTTTGTGCCCATCTTGAGAATATACGACGCATACAACTCCTCGATCTGGGCGCGGCCGGCGGTGTAGGCAAAGTAATAGCCGGGCGATGAGGCGATATCGGCGACCTGCGCCGCGGCCGCGTCGTGCGTGAAGCCGGTCTGCGTCGTGTAGAAGTCGACCGCCTGCTCGTAGCTCCAGTCGCCGCTGGCCAGTTTCGAATCGACAATCGCGCGCGCGCCGCGCACCCGCTCCCAGCGCGCCGTGAACAATCGCCCGTCGAGCCGCTCGCCGTACATTCCCAAACGCACCAACATTTCCTCGCCGTAGAAAGCCCAACCCTCGACGAACACCGCGCTGTCCTGGAGCTTACGGATGAAATCGGGATGGCGTTTCGCGATCGATTCCTGCAGGTAGTGGCCCGGCATCACCTCGTGCGCGCCCGTCGACATGATCCGGTCGTGGTCGAAATCCTGGTTCATGTCGAGTCGCGCAGCCGCGTCGGCCAGCGAGGAAACCGGCGCGATGTAATACGTGCTCGAGTTCGAAGCAGAGAACTTGCGTGGCGGATTCATGTTCGCGCCGGGCAGCACCGGCAGCAGGAAATGCGGCGTCTCCGTCACGCTGACCGTGCCGAGCCAGTCCGGCACGGTCACGACATCGTGTTCAAGCATGAAATTCGTCAGCTCGGCAATGCGGTCGCGGTAGTAGTCGATCAACTCCGGCCCGCCCGGCGCGAGGCCGCCGCCGGTCTGCGGCCCGAATTGCACATTCTGGTGATGCGCGAGCGAGGTGAGCCAGGCCTCCTCGGCCCAGCCGTGCGCCAGTTCGTCGCGTCCCATGCGCTCGATGTCATTGGCGTTGAACGGCAACAGTTGCTCCTCACGCAGCATGCGGTCGTAGGCTTCGCGGCCCATCGCGAAATTTTCGGGCCACGATGCCACGTGCGCGTCGATGAAGGCTTTCGTCGCAGCCATCGCGCCCAGCGCCGCATCGCGGGCCTTTGCGAAGCGCGCGAATGCGCGCGAGCGGGCGCCGAGCTGCGCACGAGCGGCCTCGGTGAGCGCCCCGTTGAAGAATTCGGGCGCACCGGCCAGTTCCTGCGAGCGGATCACGCCCAGCAGGTGTCCGGGCGTCGTCACGCGCTTGTTGAACTCAGCAATGTACGCGGGCGCCTTCTCGAGCCGGCCGCTGATGTCCGCCCAGGCTTTTTCCTGGTCGGCGGCGGTGGCGCCGTCCTTCCCGGCCATCGGCATGTGCTCGAATTGCGTGAACACCACATTGAGCACGCCATTGGCGCCGGCAATCACACCGCCCGCGCCGGTGGCGCCGCCGCCGAAATCCTTGCGGTCGCTTTGGTAGACGAGCAGCTCGTTCAGGCCGCGCGTCAGGCTCGCAGCGAGCAGGCGCGCATCGTCGCGATCGACTATCGAGGTAGCGTCGGTAAAAGACGCGGTGATGTCGTGCAACTGCTGCTGCCAATGCTGCAGGCGCGCCACGCGCTCAGCGCGCGCCGCCTCGCTCGGCACGTCAAGCTCCGCGTCATGGCCGGGAATGCCCAGCGCCGTTGCCAGCATCGGCAGCGCCGCCGCCGACGTGAAAGTCATGTCCCGCGCGAGCGTTACCAGACTGTCATGCACCGGATCATCGGCGCGGACCGCGGCCGGCCAGGACGCCAGCGCCATGCAAACCATCAGTGACAGCAACGACTTGCGCATGCGCTCTCCGGGCCTGATCGGGCAATGGGAGCGCCAATATCCGCTGTTTCCCGGTGCGGATCAATTCGCCGAGCGCCAGACCTCGATTTCGGCGCGGTGCGCCGCGTCGTGCTGGCTCATGAACACCGGCATGTCGCACAGGCTCACCGCGCCGATGCCTGCCTGCGTGCCGCTGCGTTCCCAATCCGCAGCGCTCAACTCCGCCAGCAGCGCGAGGTTGGCCGCGCGCGCCGCGGCGAAGGCCGCGAGCCCCTCGACCAGCGAGCGGCGCCGGTAGTTGCGCTCGGCCGCGATCGCGTCGCCGTCGAAATCAGCCAGGTGCGGTGCGGACTCGTCGCGCAGCTGCTCGATTCGCCGGCCAAAGCCCTCGTGCTCGAGGTCGGCGAGATGCCAGACGTGCTCCACCGGGGAGAAGGGATGTCCCGCGCGCCGCTCACGCGCCTGCGCAGCCGTCAACGGCGCAAACAATGCCTGCAGTTCTCCCGGCATGCGCGCGAGTGAATTGCGCAGTGCCGTGCGTTCCGCAACGGCCAGGCGAAGGTATTGCACGATGCTCCGCGCGCGAACTAACGTCGATCGGTGGAACGGCGCGACAGGAACACGCCGGTCGAACCCGGTTCGCGCATCGAGGGGCCGCCCACGCCCCAGATTCCGGTCTGATCGTTGCCGTCCGGCAGCACGGCCGGTGCTGCCTCATCAGCGCGCGTGGCGCGCCAGTTCACGGCCATGATTCGCAGCGACAGCAACACGAGCAGCAGCGCAATCGCGGCATCCGCGAATGCTTTGAAGTAATGACCGGCGCGCCACGCCGCGCCGACGCTGAGCGCGGCCCAGCCGCCGATCAGTGCGACGA
>JBOHZW010000235.1:0-4537 GCA_050738715.1 Steroidobacteraceae bacterium
CCTTCGAAGCGCTCGCCATCGAGCAGCACGATGGTCTGGCTCAAGCCATCGGCGCCCGGTTCGCGGCGCGCGCGCTGCGCAACCGTCGTGATGGTCGCATCGCCCGCCGCCTGCTTGATGAACACGCGCTGCAGTTCGCCGCCAGCTCCGGTGCTGGCGCCGTAGACCACGGTGCGGCCGCCATCGAAACTGCGAAAGCGCCCTGGGCTGAACGGTTCGGCCAGTCCCGCGCGTACCGCCTGGGCGGTCAGCGCGACGCGCATCGTTGCGGCTTTCGGTGCGAACTGCAGGCTGAGCCACCCGCTCAACGCCGCCACCAACACGGCCAGCAATCCGACCGGAAGCCAGGCGCGCAAGCCGCCGAAGCCGCAGGCCTGCGCCGCGGTCATCTCGCTCTCGTGGTAGAGCCGGCCCAGTGCGAGCACGATGCCCAGCATCAGCCCGAGCGGCAGCAGCAGCGTGAAATTCTCGGCAGCGCCCAGCGCAAAGAGCTGCAAGACCACGCCGCGCGGATACTGGTACTGCGCCGCCCGCTCGAGCACCGCGCCGAGTTGATAGATGACGAGGATGGCCAGCAGCGCGCCGGTCACGCCCAGGAAATTGAGCGCCAGTTCCCGGAAAAAATACCGCTGCAAAATCTGCAAGGCACCCTCACGTATCTCGCCGCATCGGCTAAACTGCCGTCTTTCAACGGTCTACCTTATACCGAACCAGGAATCGCCCATGCAATCCACAGCCTACAGTGGCAAGTCCATCGCGCAACCGGCCGATTGCCTCGTGGTGGGCATATTCGAGGCGCGGGTGCTCGGCGCGGAAGCGCGCGCGGTCGATCGTGCCACGCGCGGGCGCCTGAAAACGCTGCTGCAGCGTGGCGATTTCTCGGGCCGCGCCGGCGAATCGATGCTGCTCGCCGAACTGCCGGGCCTGCGCGCACCGCGCCTGCTGCTGGTCGGACTGGGCACTTCGCAGGGATTCCATCGCCGCAGCTGGCGCAAGGCCCTGGGCACCGCCGTCGCCGCACTGGCGCGCACGCGTATTGCCAGCGCGGTGCTCGCGATCGAGCGTCCTTCCGAAAAGGATCTCGATGCCTACCTGCTGGCGCGTTCGGCGGCCGAAGCCTGCAACTCGGCGCTCTACCGCATCAACGATCTGAAGACCGGCAAGCGGGCGCCCGCTCCGCGGCTGGCGCGGGTCAAGTTCGGTCCGTTCGAATCCGCGTCTCTCGCAGACGCGCGCCGCGGACTCGCCGACGGCATTGCGATTTCCGAGAGCGCGGGCCTGATGCGCAACCTCGGGAACCTGCCCGGCAACGTGTGCACGCCGCGCTATCTCGCGGCCCAGGCCGCGCAGCTCGCGCGCACCTACCGCGCGGTGCGGAGCCGCGCGCTCAATGAGGTACAGATCCGGCGCCTGAAGATGGGCTGCCTGCTTGCCGTGACGCGCGGCAGCGCCGAGCCACCGCGGTTCATCATCCTCGAGTATCGCGGTGGCCGCCGTGGCGCGGCGCCAGTGGTGCTGGTCGGCAAGGGCGTCACGTTCGATAGCGGCGGCATCTCCATCAAGGATGCCAACGCGATGGATGAGATGAAATTCGACATGTGCGGAGCGGCCTCGGTGCTGGCCGCCTTCGACCTGGCAGCGCGCCTGAAACTGCGGCTCAATCTCGTCGGACTCGTTCCAACCTGCGAGAACATGCCCGGCGGACGCGCCATCAAGCCGGGCGACATCGTCACGAGCGCCGATGGGCAGACGGTGGAGATCCTCAACACCGATGCCGAAGGCCGACTGATCCTGTGCGACGCGCTGAACTATGCGCGCCGCTACAAGCCCGCCGCGCTCATCGACATGGCAACGCTCACCGGCGCTTGCGTCGTCGCGCTCGGCGCGCACCACACGGGCGTCATGGGCAACGATGACGCGCTCGCGCAGGAACTCGTCGCCTGCGGCCGGCGCGCGGACGATCGCGCCTGGCAGCTGCCGCTCACCGAGGAATACGGCGAACAACTGCGCACCAATTTCGCCGATGTCGCGAACGTCGCCGGCCGCGATGGCGGCGCGATCACGGCGGCTGCGTTCCTGGGCCGTTTCACGAAGGGCATGCCGTGGGCGCATCTCGACATCGCCGGCACGGCCTGGTACTCGGGCGCCAACAAGGGCGCGACCGGCCGGCCGCTCGCGCTGCTCGCTGATTTCCTGATCCGGCGCGCACGCGGCTAGGCCGCAGCCCCTTACGCCTAAGTGCGAACAGGCCATAGTGGAGCGCGCCGATTTCTACGTGCTGGCGGGAAGTAATTCCCGTGACCGCTGGAAGTTTGCCTGCCAGCAGGTCGAGCAGGCGTTTCTCGCCGATGAGCGCGTGCTCGTGTGCTTCGACAACGCGGAGGAACTGGCTAGTTTCGATGACCTGCTGTGGACCTTCGCCGACCGCAGCTTCGTGCCGCACGAACCGGTCAGCACCGAGTCCGCCTGGGAAGACACGCCGGTGCTGCTCAGCGCCGGCGCGCAGCCGCCCTCGCCGCCGCAACTGATCATCAATCTCTCCGGCAAGTTGCCAGCCGGCGCCGACGGCGCGGCGCGTGTCATCGAGATCATCGACGACGACTCAGGTAGGCGCCAGGCGGGCCGCGAGCGCTTCCGCCAGTACCGCGCGCTGGGCGTGGAGCCCGTGACGCACAAGCCCAATGGATAAAACCTACTCGCCGGCCGACATCGAGCAGCGCTGGTACGCAACCTGGGAAGCGAAAGGCTACTTCGCGCCGCGCACCGGCGGCGAGTCATTCAGCATCGTAATTCCGCCACCAAACGTGACGGGCACGCTGCACATGGGCCATGCTTTCCAGGACACGATCATGGACGCGCTGACCCGCTATCACCGCATGCGCGGCGACAGCACGCTGTGGCAACCGGGCACTGACCATGCGGGCATCGCCACGCAGATGGTCGTCGAGCGGCAGCTCAATGCCGAGGGCAAGCGCCGCACTGACCTGTCGCGCGATGAGTTTGTCGAGCGCATTTGGCAGTGGAAAGCACAGTCCGGCGACATGATCTCGCGGCAGATGCGCCGGCTCGGCGCTTCGGTCGATTGGTCGCGCGATCGATTCACGATGGATCCGGGACTGACGCATGCCGTCACCGAAACCTTCGTGCGACTGCACGAGGAACAGTTGATCTATCGCGGCAAGCGGCTGGTCAATTGGGATCCGGTGCTCGGTACCGCCATTTCCGATCTCGAAGTCGTCAGCGAGGAAGAAGCCGGTTCACTCTGGCACCTGCGCTATCCGCTGAGTGACGGCAGTGGCGCGCTGGTGGTGGCGACCACGCGTCCGGAGACGATGCTCGGCGACACGGCAGTCGCGGTGAATCCGCGCGATGAACGCTACCGCGCGCTGGTAGGAAAGACGGTGCGGCTGCCGCTGGCCGGCCGCGACATCCCGATCGTTGCCGACGACTATGCGGACCCTGAGTTCGGGACAGGATGCGTCAAGATCACACCAGCGCATGATTTCAATGACTACGCGGTCGGCCAGCGCCATTCGTTGCCGCTCATCAACGTGCTGACGCCCGATGCGCGCATGAACGATACGGCACCGGTCGAACTGCGTGGGCTCGATCGCCTCGAGGCCCGTGCGCGCATCGTGCAGATGCTCGAAGCGGCCGGCGCTGTCGAGCGCATCGAAGCGCACAAGATGATGGTGCCGCGCGGAGATCGGAGCGGCGCGGTCATCGAACCGTATCTCACCGACCAATGGTACGTGCGCGTGGTGCCACTTGCGGCACCAGCGATCGCCGCCGTGGAAAGCGGTCGCATCCGTTTCGTGCCGGAGAACTGGGACAAGACCTATTTCCAGTGGATGCGCAACATCGAGGACTGGTGCATCAGCCGCCAGCTCTGGTGGGGCCACCGGATTCCCGCCTGGTACGACGAGGCCGGCAACATCTTCGTCGCGCGCGATGCCGCGGCCGCTGCAGGCCAAGCGCGCGCACGCCACGGACGCGAAGTGCCGCTGCGCCAGGACGAGGACGTGCTCGACACCTGGTTCTCATCGGCCCTGTGGCCCTACTCCACGTTGGGCTGGCCCGAGCCCACCGCAGAGCTGAAGCGTTTCTATCCGACGAATGTCCTCGTAACAGGTTTCGACATCATCTTCTTCTGGGTCGCGCGCATGATCATGTTCGGCCTGAAGTTCATGGATGACGTGCCGTTTCGCGACGTGTACGTGCATGGGCTGGTGCGCGATGGCGAAGGCCAGAAGATGTCGAAGTCGAAGGGCAACGTCATCGATCCGCTCGATATCGTCGATGGCATCACGCTCGATGCGCTACTCGCCAAGCGCACGACGGGCCTGATGCAACCGCGCCTCGCGCCGGCGATCGAAAAGGCTACGCGCAAGCAGTTTCCCGACGGCATCGCCGCGCACGGCACCGACGCATTGCGCTTCACGTTCGCGTCGCTCGCGACGCACGGACGCGACCTGCGCTTCGACCTGGCGCGTGTCGCCGGTTACCGGAATTTCTGCAACAAGCTGTGGAACGCCGC
>JBOHZW010000236.1:0-5869 GCA_050738715.1 Steroidobacteraceae bacterium
TGGGTCGTCGGCGAGAGCTTCTCGGCCGCCGACAGGATGATCTACCCCGACATCCGCTTGCTGCTGCGTGCGCTCAAGATGCCCGAAGCTCACGAGCTTGCCGCGCGCTTCCTTCCGGTCGAGACCAATTATCCGGCTATCGGCCGCTGGCTCGAGCGCGTCGCCTCGGTTTTGCCTAACACCGCGCACGACTCTGCCATCTAAAGGCCACCTGCCTGGAGCAACCGTCGCCCGCGCGAAACATCCCGGTTGGTGGGGTGAAGCACACATGATTTGCGGGACCGTCCGCGACATGGATGTCGCGGCCGGAGCCCCCATGGATGGGTTCATGGCGTTCCCGCAAATCATGTGTGCTTCTCCGCACCAACCACTGTTTGCTAAGCAAAGCGATGGTTGCTCCAGGCAGGTGGCGTCTCCGCTGTCCGGTTGGTAATCTCGCGCGCGGGCAGGGAGTGCCTCACACGGGAAACATCATGGCCGACGAGCTGCATTTCAGCGATTTTCCGGGTCGCATTGTCATCGTGGGCTTCGGCGCCATCGGCCAGGGCGTGCTGCCGCTGATCCTGCGCCACATCGGCTGTCCGCCCGAGCGCATCACGATCGTCACGGCCGAGGAGCAGGGGCACGAACTCGCTGCCGAGCACGGCATCAAGTTCATCAAGGAACGGCTGACGCGCGAGAACCTGCGCCGCACGCTCGAACCGCTGGTCGGACGGGGCGATTTCATCCTGAACCTGTCGGTCGATGTTTCCACGATCGCATTGGTGCGCCTCGGTTGGGAAAAGGGTGCGATGTACCTCGACACCTGCATCGAGCCCTGGCCCGGCGGCTATACCGATCCGGCCACGCCGATCTCGCGGCGCACGAATTACGCGCTGCGCGAGGAAGCGCTGACCTTGCGCAACAGCGCGCAGCACCAGCCCACGGCGGTGCTGACGCACGGCGCGAATCCAGGCCTGGTGTCGCACTTCGTCAAGCAGGCGCTCGTCAACATTGCCGCGGATCTCAAGGTCGAGAGCGGCAAGCTCGACAAACGCGACGACTGGGCACGCCTCGCGCACAAGCTCGACGTGCGCTGCATCCACATCGCCGAACGCGACACGCAGGTCTCATCCATCCCCAAGGAACCGAACGAATTCGTCAACACCTGGTCTGTGGACGGGTTCGTCTCGGAAGGATCGCAGCCGGCGGAACTGGGCTGGGGTTCGCACGAACGCAATTTCCCGCGCGACGGCAAGCGCTTTGATTTCGGTGGTGGCGCGGCGATCTACATGATGCAGCCGGGCGTCGCCACGCGCGTGCGCAGCTGGGCGCCGCAGGCGGGGCCGTACCACGGATTCCTGATCACGCACGGCGAGGCGATCTCGATCGCCGACTACCTGACGGCGCAGCTCGAGGCCGGCGAGATCTATCGTCCCACGGTGCACTATGCCTACCACCCCTCGGACAACGCGGTGCTGTCGGTGCATGAATTCGAGGGCCGCAACTACGAGATGCAGGATCGCAAGCGCATCATGATGGACGACATCACCACCGGCATCGACGAGCTCGGCGTGCTGCTGGGTGGGCACAAGAAGAATGCGTACTGGTACGGTTCCCAGCTATCGATCGACGAAGCGCGCAAGCTCGCGCCGCAGAACAGCGCCACGACATTGCAGGTCACCGTCGCCGTGCTCGCCGGCATGGTGTGGGCGATGGAAAATCCCAACCGCGGTGTCGTCGAACCCGACGAGATGGATTACAAGCGTTGCCTCGAGATCTGCATGCCCTATCTCGGCCCGGTGGTCGGGCAATACACGGAGTGGACGCCTTTGAGTGACCGGGAGCGGTTGTTTCCGGAGGACCTGGATAAATCGGATCCGTGGCAGTTCAAGAACGTGCGCGTAAGCTGAATAGGCAATCTGAAACCGGCGCTCTTGCGAGGGCGCTCACGCTCATTCCAGCGACGGCCCTGATCGTCACCAATGTCATCGGCACCGGCGTCTTTTTCAAGGCGCGTGTCATGACGTGCAACGTGGGATCGCCGTGGCTGGTGCTGCTGGCGTACCTGGCGGCTGGCGCCTTGACGCTCGGTGGCGCGCTGACATTCGCGGAACTGAGTGCCGTGATGCCGCGCTCCGGCGGCCAGTACAATTTCATTGGTGCTGCTTTTGGGCGAGTCTGGGCTTTTCTCTACGGATGGATGGAGACGCTCCTTGACGGCGCCGGGAGCGTGGCCGCCATCGCCATCGTCTTCGTCCTGTTCCTGAATGATCTTCTGGGAGGGACGTTGTCGGGTACGCAGATCCAGTGGCTGTCGTTCGGCACGATTGCCGCGGTTACCGTGCTCACCCTTGCGTCGATCAGCACCAATGGACTGTTCGCCGCCGTGATCACGGCGCTGAAGGTGCTGCTTGTCGCCGGCATTGGAATCGCTGCGTTCCTGTTCAGCGACGGGTCGTGGGCCCACTACACTTCGAGCGGTGCGGAGGGCACCTGCGCAGGCGTGCCGGCTGCGGCGCGGCTGGGCGCGACTGGCTTTGGTGCCGCGATGATCGGCGCACTGTGGAGCTATAACGGGTGGGCGACGCTGACCTTCGTAGCCGAGGAAGTTCGCGAGCCGGGTGTCACGCTGCCACGCGCGCTGGTCAGCGCCAGTGTGCTGGTGATCGGGCTCTACCTCCTCGTCAACGCTGGGTTTTTCTTCGCGCTTGGTCCGCGGGAGGTGGCAGACGTGCCGGAAGCCGCATCCGTCGCAGGCCTGTTGATGGTGCGGATGCTTGGCGCGGGTGGCGCCTCGCTGCTGACCGCGGGGCTCATGGTTTCAACGTTTGGGGCGCTTCATTCAACGAGCCTAAGCGTCGCGCGCATTCCTTTCGCCATGGCACGTGACGGGCTTCTGCCGGCCGCGCTGGCCAGGATTTCGCCCAATGCGCGTGTGCCGGCGATGGCCGTCGTGCTGGTCGGTGCCCTCGCAATCGCCTTCGCAATCTCCGGCACCTTCGACGTGCTGACAGACCTGATCGTCTTCGTGCTCTTGTTTTTCAACGGCCTCGCCGTCGCATCCGTGTACGTGTTGCGCCGAAAACTTCCCAATGTCGCGCGACCCTATCGCGTCTGGGCGTACCCGGTCATGCCCGCCGTGTTTCTCGCGGCCACGGTCTACCTGATGGCCAACACTTTCATTGCAACACCGGGACGAGCGCTGGCTGGCCTGGGTATCGTTGCACTCGGCCTACCGGTTTATGCCTATTACGCGCGTCGCCTGCCACCCAGCCGCGCGGAGGACTGGCTCGTTCGGTAGCCGGCTAGCACTACTTTCTTTACTGCGCGTCGATCACCGGATACGCGATTCCGATGATCGTGTAGCTCGCCAGGTGGCCCGCCAACGCCACGCTGACCTCTTCGTCCAGCGACTTGCCCAATAGCGCACGCGCCAGCGGCGCATCCATGCTGATGCCGCCCGGTTCCTGGTCGAATTCGTCGGGACCCACGATACGGTAGACGACGGATTCGCCGTTCGCGGTCTCCAGCGTGACGCGAGCGCCAAAGAACACCCGCTGCGGATCGCTCGGCGGGGCGCTTACCACCACCATCCCATCCAGGCGCTTGCGCAAATGCCGCACGCGCGCATCGATTTCGCGCAAGCGTCGCTTGCCGTAGGTGTACTCGGCGTTTTCCGAGCGATCGCCCTGCGCGGCGGCGGCCGCGACCGCCGCCGTGACGCGTGGTCGCTCGCGGCGCCACAGCTCGTCGAGCTCGGAGCGCATTCGGCGCTCGCCGGCCGGTGTGACGTACTTCGAACTTCGGGGGGCAGGGGGACGGTAGCGACTCAATCGGACTCTCTTGGGGGCCTATCTGTGCGGCGCCTCACAGCTTGGGTGTCGGGCGTCAGCGTAGGCTCAGGACCCATGGGTAGCAGGTATTACGCCCATTTTATCGCCGACTCGCCCAGCGTGGCGCAGGCAGGTGAATGGAGTGGGATAGTGGAGTTGACACGCCCGCTACGCCGGCGCGCCGAGGAGCGTGAGCTTTCGCAGGTGCTGGCCGGCAGCATGGACCTCGATGCCGAGGAGATCAGGATCATCGACTGGGCTTTCCTGCACTGAAACGAATTTTCGACTGACCAGCCAACCAATCCCCTGGCGGACATTACTCCCCCCTCTTGTATGTCCGCTCTTCTAATGCCCCGGCTTGCCGGGGCTTTTTTTTTTAGTCAGGCTCTGCGCAGATGAACCCGCCCGACCTGCCAGACTGTGTCCTGGCCGAACACCGCGCCCGCTGGCTGCCCAATGGCGTCGTGACCTTCGCGTCGATGGCGGCGCTGATCGACGGCGCCGCCAAATCGGTTTGCCTCGAATCGTATTTGATCAAGCCGGGCGAGCCGGCGGCGACGCTGCTGGCGGCGCTGCTGGCCGCGCGCGCACGCGGCGTGCACGTGCGGGTGCTGTACGACGCGTTTGGCTCAGAAGGCTTGCCGGCCGATTTCTTCGCTGCGCTCGTCGCCGAGGGCGGCGAGGTGCGTGTGTTCAGCCCGGCGCGGCAGATGCGGCTCGCGTTTCGCGACCACCGGAAACTCCTGGTCTGCGACGGGCGCCGCGCGATCGTCGGCGGACATAACATCGGCCCCGAATACGCAGGCGATGGGCTTGAAAATGGCTGGTTCGACATCGCCCTGCAGATCGAAGGGCCGGTTGCCGCTGAGCTGGCCACCAGCTTCGCGGCCATGTACGCGCTGGCGCCGATGAGCCCGCTCGCGGTTCGCGATTTTCGCAATGCCGTGCACGCAATGCCCGGATCTGCGGGGCCCGTCAGGCTCCTGACCAGCGGCCCGGGTTGGCACGCCGGCGTGCTGAGCCGGGCGCTGCGCCTGGATGTCACCCATGCGCGCGCCGTTCGCTGCATGGCCGGTTATTTCCTGCCGCCCACACGCATGCGCCGCGCGCTGCGCCGTTGCTCGTCTGCCGGCGGGAAGGTCGAGTTGCTGCTCGCGGGCAAGAGCGATGTGCCGGTGGCGCGCTATGCGGCCGAACACCTGTATGGCGCAATGCTGGCCGGCGGCGCGCGCGTGTTCGAGTACCAGCCGCAAGTGCTGCACGCGAAGCTGTTCATCGTCGATGACATCGTCTACGTCGGTTCCTGCAACCTCGACCGGCGGAGCCTTTCAATCAACTACGAACTGCTGCTGCGGCTCGAGTGGCCGGAGCTGGCGGCAAACGCGCACGCGCTGTTCGACGCGGCGCTCGCGCACAGCAACGAAGTGTCAGCCGCATCTTGGCGAAAGGGGCAGCATTGGTGGACGCGGTTGCGCTCGCAATTTGCCTATTGGTTGCTGACGCGCATCGATCCGCTGCTGGCCCGCCGGCCACTGCGCTCGCTCGGATGACGCATCGCACACCGCCACTATCGCATGCCACATAATGTCGGTATCTTGCGGTTCAGGTTTGGCTGGAGGATGCGGAAATGAAAGCGATCCGGGTCTTGTTTTGCGTGGCCGCTGCGGCACTTATGGCGGGCTGTGGGTACAACCGTATCCAGGGGCAGGATGAGACCATCAAGGCGGCCTGGTCCGAAGTGATCAACCAGTACCAGCGACGCGCAGACCTGGTGCCGAGCCTCGTCAATACCGTGAAGGGGTATGCGCAACAGGAACAGACGGTGTTGCTCGGCGTCACCGAGGCCCGCGCCAAGGTCGGCACGATCCAGGCGACACCCGAGCTCGTCAACGATGCAGCCGCGTTCAAGAAATACCAGGCGGCGCAGGGCGAACTGACGCAGGCGCTGAAGAGCCTGATCGCGGTCACCGAGAATTATCCTGACCTCAAGTCGAACCAGAATTTCCTTGCGCTGCAATCACAGCTCGAGGGCACGGAGAACCGCATCTCTGTCG
>JBOHZW010000237.1:0-10957 GCA_050738715.1 Steroidobacteraceae bacterium
GGCCTGGCTCGTGCAGGACGGCGGCCGCATCGCCGTCGCGAAGACGGGCAACGCGGATTCTCCGGTTGCCAAGGGTCAGCGGCCGCTGGCGGTGATCGATGTGTGGGAGCACGCATACTATCTCGACTACCAGAATCGGCGCGCGGATCACGTCACCGCGGTCATCGGCAAGCTCCTGAACTGGCAATTTGTCGCCGACAACCTCGGCGTCGCCTGAGGTTTGCCGCGCGCGCGCACTTGTCCAGTGCGAATCGCGCGCAGCGAATGAGCGCCGTCAGGAGTTTCGACCCGATCGCCGATCGATCGGCGCGCCTGCTGATCCTCGGCAGCATGCCGGGGGTGAAATCGCTGGCGGCCCAACAGTACTACGCGCATCCGCGCAATGCCTTCTGGCCGATCATGGGCGAGCTGTTCGGCTTCAGCGCCGGCTTGCCGTACGCGCGCCGCATCGCCGCGCTGAAAAAATCGCGCGTAGCGCTCTGGGACGTGTTGCGCGCCTGCGAACGCGCCGGCAGCCTCGATAGCGCGATTGCGCGCGGCACTTGCACGCCAAACGATCTGCCAGCATTTCTCGAGCGGCATCCGCACATAAGCATGGTCGGGTTCAACGGTGGCGAAGCGGAACGGATTTTCACGCGCGCCGTACTGCCGCGGCTTGCTGCCGGTGGCCTGACATTTGTACGCTTGCCTTCGACGAGTCCCGCGCACACGCTGCCGCTTGCAACCAAGGCCGCGCTGTGGCGTAAATTGCTCGCACAGTCGAACTGACGGCATGAGGAAACACGCGTGATGGGCGAAGAAACCTGGCACGACATGGGCGACGCCGCGGAACTGGCGCGCGCGCCGTTGCAGCAGTTGATGATTGGCCGCATGAAGATCGCGGTCTCCTGCGTCAATGGCCAGTTCGGCGTCATCAATGGATCCTGCAACCACGTCGGTGGCCCGCTGGGGCTCGGCACGCTCGATGGCGACTACGTCGTGTGTCCGTGGCATCACTGGAAATTCCATCGCGTGACCGGCGAGGGCGAGCCGGGCTATGAAGCCGACCGCGTGCCGCGCTATGAATGCAAGGTCGAAAATGGGCGGCTCATGGTGCGCGATGCGCCGGCCAGCACGCGCAACCGCTTGCCGCATGACAAGCATCCGCTCGATCGCGACCTGACGCGCACGCCTGGACCGCTGCGGGTGTGGGGCCTGTCGACGACCCACATGGACGACGCGCATCCGCGCTATTCGACTTCCGAGGCGCTGCTGCAGTCCGCGCTCGAGCATGCCGGCGCGAAACATGCGCTCGAATTCAGGTTGACCAAACTCCGCGCGCTCGATTTCCGCGCCTGCGAAGGCTACTACTCGAAGAGTGCCTACGCCTGCACCTGGCCTTGCAGCATTTCGCAGCAACACGCGAAAGATGGCATGAACGAGGTGTACGAGAACCTGGTCTTCTGGGCGGACGTGATCCTGATTGCAACGCCGATTCGCTGGGGCGCCGCCAGCTCACTGTATTTCAAGATGGCCGAGCGGCTCAACACAGTGCAGAACCAGATCACGCTACGCAACCGCGTTATGCTCAAGGACAAGGTCGCCGGTCTCATCATCACCGGCGGGCAGGACAACATCCAGGCGGTCGCCGGGCAGATGTTGCAGTTTTTCGGCGAGCTGGGAATGCAGTTCCCGCAGTTTCCATACATTGCGCACAGCCGCGGCTGGACCGCCGAAGACATGGAGCGCAACGTCGAGGTCGTCCAGCACAGCCAGAAGCTGCATGATGGCGCGCGCGCATTGCTCGATCGCTGCGTCGATCTCGCCACGCGCTTGGCTGTAGGCGCTGCCCCGCGCTTCGAGCGCGCGGGCCGTAAGGCATCGGGCATCGAACGGTGAGCGCTGACGCATGCCGCTGAAACTGACGAGCACGCTCGAATCCGTACGCCTGCAGATTCGTCTCGTCACCGAAGCGGACTTGCCCTCACTTCTGAACGTGAACGGCGACGACACCGTGACGCAATACCTGCCTTACGCCAGCTGGCGCGGCCTCGAAGACGCGCGCGCCTGGTTCGCGCGCATGAATGCGCTGCAGGCGGCGGGCGGCTCGTTGCAGTACGTCATGGTCGACAAGCGCAGCGGCAATGCCATCGGCACTTGCCTCTTGTTCCGCCACGACGAGTCGAGCGCGCGCGCCGAACTGGGCTATGTGCTCGGCCGCGCGCATTGGGGCCAGGGCTACATGCGGGAGGCGCTGCGGCGGCTTATCGATTGTGCGTTCGGCGAGCTGGCGTTAAGGCGCCTGGAGGCCGAGGTCGATCCGCGCAATGTGCGTTCCTCGCGTGTATTGACGCAACTCGGCTTCACGCAGGAAGGTTTGTTGCGCGAACGCTGGTTGACGCGCGGCGTTCCTTGCAGCGTCAACGCCTACGGCCTGCTGCAGCGGGAGTGGACGCGCCCGGGCTAGCGTGCAGCGCCGCGCGCGGCGCGGCCGCACCCTAGGCGCCACCGACCGTGATGCGATTGCCGCCTTCCTGCGCTGACAATGCCGTGGCCTGCTCGGCGCGCGCGATTGCCGCCGCCAGTGATTCGCCGCCGTTGAGCATGACGGCGCCGATCGACACGGTCACCGTCGTCACCGCCGTTTCGCTGTCCTGCCGACGCACACGGCAACGCTCGACGCTGATGCGGATGCGTTCTGCCTGCTCGAGCGCCTCGCTGCTGCTGCGGCCCGGCAGCAGTAGCAAGTAGTGTTCGCTGCCGCTGCGCGCAAGCAGCGTGCCCGGCCCGGCACCATTGCCGATCACCTGCGCGATCGCTGCCAGCACGCGATCGGCGAGCACATGGCCGGAGTTGTCGCCGACACTGATGAACTGGTCGATGCCGAGGTGCAGCAACGCGCCCGCCGGCAGCCCGGACGGATAGTTGTCGCGCACGCGGTGCTCGAGGCCGCGGCCATTGAGCAATCCGGTCAGCGGATCGACCTGCGCCTTGCCCTGCGCGATCTCCAGCTCGCCTTGCAACCGGCGGGCCTCCCGTGAGTTGACCTCGAGGTTCTGCTGCAGGTCGGTGGTGCGCGAGCGCACGCGGTCGGTGTCACCGAGCAGTCCAATGACCACTTCGGCGATGGCCTCCTTGTCGAAGTTGCGCTTCAGGCGCTCCTGGTAGCCGCTCAATCCGTCGTTGTAGCGGCCGACTTCGAGGCTGGCTTTCGCGGTCGTCTCGGTGACTTGTTCGACAACTTCCTGGATGCGCGCGCGCACCTTCATCGACGACTCGATGTCGCGCATCGCGACGTGCCGGTCGAACAGCTCCTCGATGTCCGCGTCGGTGAGGCGCACGTTCGCTGCGACGCGCGCATCGACCGCGGCTTTCAGCTGCTGGTTCGTGCCAGCCGCGTATTCGTACCAGACGGCGAAGCTCAGCGGATGGAAACCGGCGGCATGCCGCGACATCAACGGCAGCACCATGCGCAGCAGTTCGGCCGTCTGTTCGCGATTCTCCCGGTACCGCATCGGCTAGTGCCCGTTCACCAGGGCCTGTTCACACTTGGGGATTTTCATGCGGTCAGCGCGGTTCCCGGCTGCGCTGCGATGAGTGCAGCGAAGGCCGGCTTGCCGGCCTGCTGCGCCTGCAATTGACGCAACAGATCTTCGACGGCAACCGCCTCGCCGAACAGCCTTCCCTGGGCAATATCGCAGCCCCACATGCGCAGCGGCAGCACCTGGTTGGCGCGCTCGACTCCCTCCGCCACCACCTGCAACCCCAGGCCGTGCCCCATGTCGATGATCGTCCGCACGAGTGTAGCGTCTGCCGGATCGTCGGCAAGGTCGCGCACGAACGACTGGTCGATCTTCAGTGTGCCGATCGGGAACTGCTGGAGCGCCGACAGCGACGAGTAACCGGTGCCAAAGTCGTCAATCGACAGGTGCAGTCCCATGCCGGCCAGCTGCGCCAGAAGCTCGACGGTGCGGCGCGGATCGGCCATCAACGTAGATTCGGTGATCTCGAGTTCCAGGCTCTGCGGCGGAATCTTGTGCCGCTCGAACAGCGAGCGGCAGTTGAGCAGGAATCCGGCGTGGCGCAATTGCTTCAGCGACAGATTCAGCGCGATTCGGCCGGGATTGCCGACCGTCTTGCGCAGCAGGTTCAGGTCGACGCACACCCGCTCGAGCACCCACTCGCCGATCGCGCTGATGAGGTTGTTCTCCTCGGCCATCGGGATGAACTGCGAGGGTGGAATATCGCCGTGGCCCGGCAAACGCCAGCGCAACAGCGCCTCGGCGCCTATGATGCGCCCGTCGCGCAGGTCGATCTTGGGCTGATAGTGCACGACGAACTCGTCACGCTCGACGGCGCGGCGCAGCTTGCTTCTGAGCATCAGGCGCTCGACCGCGGCCGCGTTCATTTCCTGCGAATAAAACGCGAAGGTGTTGCCGCCGTTCTGCTTGGAGTAATACATCGCCGCGTCGGCATTGCGGATCAAATCGATCACGTTGTCGGCGTCGCGCGGGCAGAAGGCCACGCCGATGCTGACGGTCAGGAAGACTTCCTGCTGGTTGATGTGGAACGCGGCTCCCGCGGCGTCGAGCACGGTGCGCGCCAGCTGCGCGACCTGTTCGCCGGCGACAGTGACATCGGCGCCCAAGCCGTCGACGAACAGCGCGAACTCATCGCCCGCCAGCCTTCCCAGCACCGCATCGCTGCTCAGCACGCGCGTCAGGCGCTCGGTCAGCGCCTCGAGCACGCGATCGCCCGAGGCGTGGCCGAAAGTGTCGTTCACTTCCTTGAAACGATCCATGTCGATATACAGCAGCGCGACTCCCTGCCCGACGCGGCGCGCACGCGCGATTACCTGTTGCAGCAGGTGCTGGAACTGCATTCGGTTCGGGATCTTCGTCAGCGCGTCGTAGCGCGCTAGATAGCGGATGCGGCGTTCGGCGCGCTTGCGCTCGGTGATGTCGCGCGCCACGTAGATGTCGCCGGCGAACTGCGCATCGACGCTCTCGACCGCCGAGGCCACGAACGAAACAGGAATCGTCTGTCCGGCGCGCGTGCGCAGGACCGCCTCGCCAGTATCGCGCGCCGCCGCCAGCGGATCGCCGCCGGCTTCGCCAGCCGCGGCCAGCAGCGAACCGACGCGCATGCCGGTCAGTTCCGCGGCCGAATACCCGGTCATGCGTTGCGCGGCATCGTTGACGATGCGGATCTCGCCGTCGGGCGCGACCACGAACACGCTGTCGCTCATGCCGTTCAATACGTTGTTGAGATAGTCGCGGCTGTAAGTCGTTTCGTACAACGCCACGCGCATGTTTTCGAAAGCGTTCTGCAGCCGGCCCATATGCCCGCTCACACCGCCTTCAATGGGCTGCGACAACTCGCCACGCCCCAGCCGGTCGACCGCGCCGATCAGCTGCTCGACGCCGTCCTGCAGTCGCTGCCGTTCGCTCCAGAACCACAGGGCGGCCGCCGAGGCGCCCCCCAGTGTCAGCAGGCCGGTCGTCCACAGCAAAGGCAGCGGAACAGCGTCGTGCAGCACGGCTACCGCAACCCAGCCAGCGAGCGCCAGGCCCAATGCAAGGGTCGCCACAAAGCGGCTTAAAAGCTGCAGGCTGCGCACGTCTCCCCTCTCCGGCAGCTTAGAATCATGCCCGATGGCCGTCCAAACCGCCAATTCCCGGTCACCGGGCACGCCCCTAACGCCGTTGGAGCTGACCGGCCGCGCCCGCACGCATGTGCTGCCGATGGGCGAATTCGGATGCGAGCTCGAACCGCAGGCGGCCGCGGCGCTGCGCTCGATGCGCACCGCGGCAGCCCATGATGGCTTGGACCTGCAAGCCGTTTCCGGGTTTCGTGATTTTGACCGACAGCTCTCCATCTGGAACGGCAAGTTCCGCGGCACGCGCCCGCTGCTCGATGCCGCGAGCCGCCCGCTCGACGCTGCCCGTCTCGACGAAGCGCAGCGCGTTGCGGCGATGCTCGTGTGGTCTGCTTTGCCCGGTGCGAGCCGCCATCACTGGGGAAGCGATTGCGACGTGATCGACCGGCGCGCGCTTAGCGCCGGCGATCGTGTCGAATTGCTGCCGGACGACTACGCCGCGAGCGGGCGTTACGCGCGCCTGTCGCAGTGGCTCGAGGCGCATGCGCATGAGTATGGATTTTTCCGGCCGTACGATCGCGATCGCGGCGGCGTGCAGGTCGAACCGTGGCACTTGAGCTTCGCGCCTACTGCGATGCCCGCGCTGGCGGCACTCACTGTGAAGCTGCTGTTCGATGCCCTAAATGGCGTCGAACTCGACGGCCGCGCGACCGTGATGGCGCGGCTGCCGGAAATCCATGCGCGTTATGTGGCGACGGTCGCGGCGCCGTCGGCGACCGCGCTGGCGGCTACTGAATTCAGTCGCGCAACCAGGCCCGTTTGAAATAGCCCAGCATCTGCCCGCGCACTTCCGCGAGCGTGTCGGGGCTCGCCGCGTACAGCGGCGGATTCCGGCGCAGCATTCGCCAGCTCTCGCTGCGCAACACCTGCTCCAGGAAATTCAGGTTGCGCTCGATCGATTCCATGTACGGATTGCGTCCGTCGAACAGGATATCGAGGTAGCGATAGGCGCGATTGAATTCACCGTCGAGCCGCTGGCGCCGCGTTTCATTCGCGAACTGCGGCGTCTGGCGCAACAGGTCGAGGCCCGATGCATAGCGCACCTGCTCGGCGCTGGCGTTCGTATACGGCAGCGCCATGCCGGCCAGCACGAATTCCGGGTACAGGCGATCGCGGCATTTCTCCAGGTAACAGCGATCCGCCATCTGCGTGATCATGTCGGACGTGCCGAGCAGGTGGCCGAGCCGCACGTCGCGCGCATCCGCAAGCACCAATTCGCTGAACGGTTTCTCGTAGCCGGTGAAATGCAGGATCTGGCTCGCGGGTTCGACCCAGTGCTCCATGTCGATCTGCGGCAGGTAGCTGCGCAGGAACTCAACGCCCCGCGACACGTGAGTGCGCGTGAACTCCGCGCCGTTGCGTTGTCCGACGTCAGCGCTGCGCCGCAGGTAACCGACGTCATGGAACAGCGCCATGATGACACCGGCCATCGCGCGGTCGGCACCGAGTTTCCACAACGGTTCGACCTGGCGCTCGTAGCCGGCGCAGATCCGCGCCATCGTCAGCGTCACATCGAGCGTGTGCTGGCGATCATGGTAAAGCGTATCGACACCGGCATAGCCGGGCGCGCGGCCGGAAAACATGTCGTCGAATTGGGTGATGGCGTGCCGCAACGGCGCGCTCGAAGTGCCGGGCCACGTGGCGGCGAACAGCTGTTCGATGGCCTGCAGCACCGCCAGCGCGGAACTGACACGCACCGTGTTGGTGATGTCGTAGTCGCTGCGGCGGATGTTGATCGAACCGGTGCTCGTGCCCGGCGCGGGAGACCGCTCGTTCGGCGCTTGTGCCATGTGAATCAGCAGTGTAGGACAAGGCGCGGCGCCGGGCCAGCGACCTGCCGCACACTACCCAAAGGCGCTATCTATATGTCAAAAGTACCGATAACCGGGGTGTGATCAGAAGCACGCTCGCTGCGGCGCGGTTCGATATCGATCGTGCAGGCGCTGCAACGGGCGGCCAGCGCAGGCGATGCCAGCAGCAGGTCGATGCGCAGGCCGTTGTTGCGGCGAAAGCCTCCGGCGCGGTAATCCCACCAGCTGAAGGAGTTCGCCGGCTGCTCGAATTGCCGGAAAATATCGCTGAAACCCAGCGCCAGCGTATGCCGCAGCGCCTCGCGTTCCTCGGGGCTGACCAGCACCGAGCCAACCCACGCGGCCGGATCGTGCACGTCACGGTCCTCCGGCGCGATGTTGAAATCGCCGAGCACCAGCAGCATGGGATGCGCCGCCAGCTCGGCGCGCAGCCACTCGCGCAAGGAACGCAACCAGCCCAGCTTGTAAAGGAATTTGTCCGAGCCGACGCTCTGTCCGTTCGGCACGTACAGGTTGATGACGCGCACGCCCGCGATGCTCGCCGCCAGCACACGGCGCTGCGGATCATCGAACCCCGGCATGTCGCGCACTACCGCAGCGGCCTCGAGGCGCGACAGCAGCGCGACGCCGTTGTAGGTCTTTTGCCCGCTGCAGACACTGTGGTATCCGGCCGCGCGCAACTCCGCGCCCGGGAATCCGTCATCGGTCAGCTTGGTTTCCTGCAGCGCGAGCACGTCGACATCGGCGTTCCCGAGCCATTCAAGCAGCTGCGGCAGGCGCACGCGCAGCGAGTTGACGTTCCAGGTCGCGATGCGCACTTAGGATTTCGCCGGTGCTCGAGCGATGGCTGCGGCGTCGGCGCAGCGACTTCAGGCGGCCTTGGGCCGGGCGATGCCGTGCAGCTCGAGCAGCGCCTCGATCTCGGGCTTGCGGCCGCGGAATTCGACAAAGGATTCCAGCGCGTCACGGCTCCCGCCGCGCGCCAGGATGCTGTCGAGGAAACGCGCCGCGGTGGCGCGGTCGAAGGCGCCAGGCCTGCGGAACGCGCCGAAGGCATCGGCGGCCAGCACTTCGGCCCACTTGTAGCTGTAATAGCCCGCGGCGTAACCGCCGGCGAAGATGTGCGAGAAGCTGTGCGGATAGCGGTTCCATTCCGGGATGCGAGTCACCGCCACTTCGCCGCGCACCTCTGCCAGCAGTTCGTACAGGCGCGAGCCGCGCGCGGGGTCGTACTCCGCGTGGATGCGCATGTCGAACAGCGCGAATTCCACCTGCCGGAGCGTTTGCAGGCCCGCCTGGAAACTGCGCGTCGCGATCAGCGCCCGGAGTTTCGCCTCCGGAATCGCCTCGCCCGTCGCGGCGTGCGCACCAACGCGCGACAGCACCTCGTCCAGCCAGGCGTAGTTCTCCATGAACTGGCTCGGCAGCTCGACCGCGTCCCACGAAACGCCATTGATGCCGGCGATGCTCGGATAGCCGATGCGCGTGAGCATGTGATGCAGCCCGTGGCCGAACTCATGGAACAGCGTCACGACATCATCGTGCGTCAGCAGAGCCGGTCGGTCGTCCTGTGGCGGCAGCGAGTTGCACACCAGGTACGCGACCGGCAGCGTGAGCTCGCCGCCCAGCTGCATGCGGCCGACGCAATCGTCCATCCACGCACCGCTGCGTTTTCCGGTGCGCGCATAAGCGTCGAGATAGAAGCTCGCGAGCGGCGCCCCGGCGGCGGATTGCACTTCGAAATAGCGCACGTCCGTGTGCCAGACCGGCACGCCTTGCTTTTCGGCCAGGCGCACACCGTACAAGCGTTCGGCCACTTCGAACAGGCTGGTGAGCACGCGCGGCAGCGGCAGGTATTCGCGCAGTTCCTCCTGCGACACCTGGAAGCGGCTTTCCTGCAGCCGCTCGGAGTAGTAACTGATGTCCCAAGCATCGAGCGATCGGCCCGCGAACGCTTCGAGCTCGGCGAACTCGGCTTTTGCGCTGCCGCGGGCCGCGGCCGCCAGCTGTCGCAGGAATGAAGTGACCTCGATGACCGTATGTGCCATGCGATCGGCGAGCGCGTACTCGGCATAGGATGGAAAATCGAGCAGCCGCGCCGCCTCGTGCCGCAGCCTGAGGATGTCTTCGATCACCGCAGTGTTGTCGAACCGTCCCGCCGACGGCCCACGATCGGATGCGCGCGTACACCAGGCTTCGTAGTACAAGCGCCGCAGCACGGGCGAAGCGGCATCGGTGACGACGGCCACATAGGTGGGTTGGTCGAGCTTCAGCACCCAGCCTTCGACGCCCTGTTGCTGCGCGCAGCGCGCCGCCTGTCCGACGATCGCGGCGTTGAGGCCCGCCAGCTGCGCTGCATCGGTAACCGTGTGCGACCAGTCGTTGGTGGCATCAAGCACCTGCTCCTCGAACTTGGCCTGCAGCTGCGCCAGCTCGCTCATGATCGCCTTGAAGCGCGCTTTGCGCGTCGGCTCCAGGCCGACGCCAGCCAGCCTGAAATCGCGCAACGCCCGTTCCAGCACCGCGCGCTGCACCTCATCGAGCCTCGCACCCTCGTGCTCGCGGATATACTGATATGCGCGGTACAGCGCTTCGCTTTGCGACAGGTCGGTGTAGTACTCCGTCAGCAAGGGCAGGCAGGTGTTGTAGGCCAGGCGCAGCGGCTCAGAGTTCATGACGCCATTCAGGTGGCTGGCCGGCGACCAGGCGCGCGCAAGCCGGTGCCGCAGCTCTTCGAGTGGCACGACGACGTCGGCAAAGGTGGGTTGATCGAGCGCGGCGATTTCGGCGAGCCGCGCGCGGCAACGGCCGAGCAGCTCGCGGATGGCCGGTTCGATGTGTTCCGGGCGTATCTGCGCGAAGTCCGGTAGAACGCTGTCGGCCAGCAGCGGATTGGCCAGTGAATTCGGTATCGCAGTCATCCGGTTAGACTGCCTGATTTCGAGGCATCGGGGAAGCGAAGCACGGCGGAATATGGCAATGAATTATGACTTGATCGTCATCGGTGGCGGCAGCGGCGGATTGGCCTGTGCGCAGCGGGCCGCCGAACACGGCGCGCGCACGCTGCTGATCGAATCGCACCGGCTCGGCGGCACCTGCGTCAACGTGGGCTGCGTGCCCAAGAAAGTGATGTGGCACGCGGGGCAACTCGCGCACGCGGCGCACGACGCGCATGACTACGGATTCGACCTGACGCTGTCAGGTCACGACTGGGCGCAGTTGAAGCTGAAGCGCGATGCCTACGTGGCGAGGCTCAATGGCATCTACGCCGCCAACCTCGACAAGCGCGGCGTTACGCTGCTGCGCGAGCGCGCTCGCTTGAGCGCGGCGCAAGGCGTCATTGCCGGCGGACGAGAATACCGCGCGCCGCACATTGTCATCGCGACCGGCGATCATCCACTCGTTCCGTCCAGTCCCGGCGCCGAACATGGCGTCACATCCGACGGTTTTTTCGAGCTCGCGGCACGGCCCGCTGGCGTCGCGATCGTCGGCAGCGGCTACGTCGCGG
>JBOHZW010000238.1:0-4720 GCA_050738715.1 Steroidobacteraceae bacterium
GCACCGGCCGCAACATCCGAGGCCAGCACGCGCGCACTGGATGAACAGATCCAGGACCTGAAGCAATCGGTTGTCGACCTGAACAAGGATTTGTTCGTGCTTGAAGAGGAACTGCTCTTCCCCGCGAACACGCAGGTCGCGATTTTCGTATCGATGGATGTCGGTGAGTTCTTCGGGCTCGATTCGATCACGCTGAAGATCGACAACCACGAAGTCAGCAATTACCTGTACACACCGCGCGAAGTGGCCGCGCTGTTGAAAGGCGGCGTGCAGCGGCTGTACGTTGGCAACCTGAAGGCGGGGAGCCATGAGCTCGTGGCGCTGTTCAGCGGCAAGGGTCCGAGCGAGCGCGACTATCGGCGCGGCGCGTCGATCAAGTTCGAAAAGGGCGTTGGCGCAAAGTATCTTGAACTGAAAATTTCCGACCGCGTGCGCCGCCAGCAGCCGGAATTCGAGATCAAGGACTGGGAGTAGCGCGCCGATGAGGCGGCTCGAAGCGCTGATCCTGCTGCTGCTCGGCGGCGCGCTGGCGAGTTCCGTGGCGTGGTCGGCGCATCGCGCGCCTGACACATTGCCGAAGCAGAGAGTGCAGGACCTGCACTACGGCGACGTGCTGTTCCGGTTTTATTCCGGCGACACCTGGGGCGCGCTCACGTCGCTCGAGGCCTACGAGCACTGGCAGCGCATGCCGCACAACGAACAGGATGCGCAACTGCTCGCCGGCAGCCTCTACCTGACGCTCGGCATGCACAACGAGGCCGGCCGGCGATTCGCCGGCCTGCTCACCGACAAGGTGCCGGCGGCGATCCGCAATCGCGCCTGGTTCTATCTGGCCAAGGTCTGGTACACGCGCGGCTATTTCGATCGCACCGAAGAATCGCTCTCGCACATCAGCGGCGTGCTCGAGCCGGAACTGGAAGCCGAGCGGCAGCACCTGTCGGTCAATGTGCTGATGCGCGAGCAGCGTTTCGATGAAGCGAGCGCGCGGCTCGCGCATTGGCAGGGGCCGCCCGACTGGATGGCCTACGCGCGCTTCAACCTCGGTGTCGCGCTTGTGCGGCAGAACCGGCTCGCCGAAGCCGATCCGGTGCTGACGCTGGTTGGCACGATGGACGCGCCCGGCAGCGAGATGGCCTCGCTCCGGGACAAGGCCAACCTGGCGCTCGGTTACGCCTGGCTGCAGGCGAACAATCCCGCCGCGGCGCGCACGGCACTTGAGCGCGTGCGACTGTCGGGTCCTTACTCCACGCGCGCGCTGCTCGGCATGGGCTGGGCCGAGGCCGCGCTCGGGCAATACCGCGAAGCGCTGACGCCGTGGACCGAACTGCACGGACGGAATCTGCTCGACGCCGCAGTGCAGGAATCGTACCTCGCCGTGCCCTACGCCTACGGCAAGCTCAGCGCCAACGCGCAGGCGGCCGAATACTACGAGTCGGCGATCAAATCTTTCGACAGCGAAGCGCAGCAGATCGACACCGCTGTGGCGCGCATTGGCGAAGGGCACATGACCGATGATTTGCTGCTCACCGACCGCCAAGCAGACCGGCAGGGCTGGTTCTGGCAATTGAAGCAATTGCCCGACGCGCCGCAGTCGCGCTACCTCTACAGCCTGCTGGCCGACAACGATTTCCAGGAAGGACTGAAGAACTATCGCGACCTCGCCTACCTCGGCGGCACGCTGAAGGGGTGGGATGAGAGCATGGATGCGTTCCGCGCGATGATCGACACGCGCGAGAAAGCGCACGCGGAGCGCCTGCCGCGCACCGATGCATTGCTGGCGAGCGATGCGCCGGCGAAGTTGCTGGCAGCGCGCGCCGCAGTCGATTCACGTCTTACCGCGATCGAGACCGGCGCCGATGTGGCCGCGCTCGGATCGCCCGAGGAGCGAGCACAGTGGGCCAAGGTGCGCGCGCTTGAGGGCGCGCTTGCGGATGCCACAGGCATGGACGCGGACGAGCTGCAGACCGATCGCGACAAGTTGCGCCTGATGAAGGGCGTGCTGTACTGGAAGCTCGATGCGCAGTTCAAGGAGCGCAGCTATGCCGAACGGCGCGAGCTGCGCGCGCTCGATGCGCTGCTGAATGAGGCGCAGAACCGCTGGGTACGGGTGCAGCGCGCGCGCAGCAGCGTGCCGACCAACACTGGTGAGTTCGAAACGCGCATCGCGGCGCTGGCGCAGCGCATCGCAGACCTGAAGTTGCGGTTGGGCCAGTCGGCGCAGATGCAGAACCAGTATCTCGAGCACATGGCGAGCAGCGCGCTGCTCGAACAGAAGGATCGCTTGGCTGCATACGAAGTGCAGGCACGCTTCGCGCTGGCCGACATCTATGACCGCGCCTCGGCGCCGCCGCCTGCGCCCGCTGCGCCTGCTGCGCCCGCGGTTGAAACGCCGGCCGCTCCGGCTGCGCCAGCGCCAGATTCTTCGGCGCCCCCGGCCGACAGCGGGGCAACGCCGCAATGAGCCAGCGGCCGCTACTCGTGCTGGCGCTCGCCGTGCTGCTTGGAAGCGGCGGCCATGAGGCGCTGGCAGCGAAGCAGAAGCCGCCAGCGGCGACACAAAAGACGGGAACAATCGCCGACCTGACCAGGAAGCCGGTCGAGGTGCATCCCGACGCGACCGTCAATGGCGGCTCGGTCAAGGCGATGCAGAGCTACCGCGAATTCCTGAAGCTCCAGAACACCGACCCGAAGTTGCGCGCCGAGGCGATGCGCAGGCTGGCCGACCTGAACGTGGAATCGGGCGAACTCGAGCGCATGTCGAGCGAAGTGACGCAGCTTGACATGCAGGGCGCCGAGGCGATCACGCTGTACGGCACGCTGCTGAAGGCTTATCCGGATTACGCCCGTAACGACCAGGTGCTCTACCAGCTTGCGCGCGCCTATGAAACCACCGGCCAGCCCGAGCAGGCCCTCGCGACGCTCGATCGCATCGTTGCGGCCTATCCGCACACGCGCGAGATCGCCGAGGTGCATTTTCGCCGCGGCGAGCTGCTTTTTTCGGCGAAGCGCTACGGTGATGCCGAAAGCGCATACCAGCAGGTCATAGCGCACGGCGCAGCAGGTTCAAGCTTCTACGACCAGAGTCTTTACAAGGATGGTTGGTCACTGTTCAAGCAGTCCCAGCATGAGGAGTGCCTGAAACCGTTCATGATGCTGCTCGACCGCACGCTGCTCGATCGCAAGAGCGGGGCGCCGCGCCGCTGGGACAGCCTCTCGCGCGCCGACCGCGAATTGAGCGACGACACCTTGCGCGTCATGAGCATCGCCTTCTCCTATCTCGAGGGTTCGCAATCGCTCGATCACTTGTTGAGCAGCCGTGGCAGGACGCCTTACGCCTGGTTGCTCTACTCGCGTCTGGGCGACCTGTACGTGACGAAGCAGCGTTATCAGGATGCGGCGTCGACCTACCGCGCCTTCGTTGCGCGGGACCCGGTCGACGAGCACGCGCCGACGCTGTCGAACCAGGCGATCGATGCCTACTCCAAGGGCGGATTCGCCGATCTCGTCGTCGAAGGCAAGGCCGAATACGTGCGCAGTTACGGTTTCAAGGCGCCGTTCTGGAAGGCGCGCGAGCACAGCGCCTTCCCCGAGGTCGTCGCGGAACTGAAGACGAACCTGAAGGACCTCGCGCAGTTCTATCACGCGACCGCGCAGAAATCGAAGCGTCCGGAGGACTACACAATCGCGGCGACCTGGTATCGCGACCTGCTGGCCTCGTTCCCGGATGATCCCGACAGCGCGGAGAACAATTATCTGCTGGGCGATGCGCTGTTCGAGAGCCACCAGTACTCGGAAGCCGCCACGGAATACGAACGTACCGCGTACGCGTATCCGATCGGCGCGCGTTCGTCGGCCGCGGGCTATGCGGCGCTGGTCGCGTTGCAGAAAGAGGAAGACCTGACCGCGCCGGCTGCGCGCGCCGCGGTGCACACGCGTGCCATGGAATCCGGCGTGCATTTCGTGCAGGTTTTTCCGACACATCCGGAGGCCTCCGGCGTGCTCACGCGCGCGGCGCAGGATGTCTACGCGGCGCATGACCTGCCGCGCGCCATCAAGTTGTCGCAGATGCTGCTGGCACGCAACCCGCCGGTTGATGCCGCGAAACAGCGCATCGGCTGGACGATCATCGGCCAGGCGCAATTCGACCAGGCGGACTATGCGCAGGCGGAACCCGCGTTTCAGCACGCGTTGCAGCTGACGCCGGCCGGAGCGAGCGAACGCGGCGACCTGACCGAACGGCTCGCGGCAGCCGTGTACCGGCAGGGCGAGGCGAAACGCAAGGCCGGCGACGAGGTCGGCGCCGCCAACGATTTCCTGCGCGTTGCCAGCGTCGCCCCGGCCTCGAAAGTCGTGCCGACGGCGCAATACGACGCGGCCGCCTCGCTGATCAACGCGAAGCAATGGGACAAGGCGATCGGCGTGCTCGAAGCCTATCGCCGCGACTATCCGAAATCGGAATATGGCGCGGACATCACGCGCAAGCTCGCTGTCGCCTACGTCGAGGCGGGGCGCGGTGGGCAGGCGGCGGTCGAGTTCGAACGCATCGCCAGCGCCCCGGGCGAAGATCCGGCGGTGGCACGCGAGGCGACACTGCGCGCAGCCGACCTGTACGAGAAATCGGGCAACGCCCCGCGCACCGCCGCGATGCTCGAGCAGTTCGTGCAGCGCTATCCGCAACCATTGACCGATGCCGAAGAGGCGCGCGCGCGCCTGGTCGACC
>JBOHZW010000239.1:0-2576 GCA_050738715.1 Steroidobacteraceae bacterium
CCGCGGCGACCACTTCGGCTGCGCTGCTGCAGATCATCGCATCGAAGGTGCGACGACGCGCGCTGCCGCTGTTGGCGGCCGCCGACTTGTTGAACAGGCGGGCACGCAGGTCCTGGATCGCGTCGAGGTCGGCGCGCAGGTCGGTTTCGCCAAAAACCTGCCGGTAGGCTTCGCGGATCGCGGGCTCGTCGTCCGCGACCAACACCCGCAGCGGGCTTTCAGTACTGGGCTTCGAGTTCATGCCGCTCGCTCCTCGATCTGCGCATTCGCGCCTGTCAGGGGAATCAGGATTTCAAATTGCGCGCCACATCCGGCGCCGTCGCTGTGCACCGAGATTGCGCCGCCCATCGCGTGCAGCGTGTTCGCACACCAGTGCAGGCCGAGGCCGGAGTTTGTCGCCTGTGACTTCGTGGAATAGCCCTTCTGGAACAGCCGTGGCAGCTGCTCCGGCGCGATGCCCGCCGCATCGTCACTGACAATGAGGCGCAGGCCATTGCTGCCGTCGGGCATGGTCGCCAGTTCGGCATCGAAGCGCAGCCGCGTACGCCCCATGCCAGCCATTGCCGCGGACTCCGCCGCGTTCTGCGCCAGGTTCTGCATCACCATGCCGAGCATCGTCGAAGGCAGTGAGATCGAGCCGATGGTAGCCAGCCCCGGCGACAATTCGACCGCCAGGCGGTCACGGTGCGTCGGCGCGATCTGCTGGAGCCCCAAGGCAATCAGCTCGGCGGGCGTCACCTGCTGCCGCACCGGCTTGTTACGCTGGTGGCGGCGCTGCTCGGCCAGCACGGCCTGCATGACATCCGTCTGCTCGATGATGTTGTTGAGTTTGTCGGCACCCTGCCTGACGGCGTGCGAGAGCTCTGCCGCCGCAAGCTGCACGAACTGTTCGAGATCGTTGCGTCGCGCGGCATCCGGGTTGCCGCTGCGCAGTTCCTCGAGCGCCAGCCGCAAGTCATCGACTGGCACAGCGGCCAGTTGCTGCTGCAGGCTCGAGATGTTGACGGACAGCGGGGTCATCGCATTGCCGAGGTTGTGCAGGATGCCGCTGGCGTTTTCCGCGGCGCCGGACTCGAAAGAACGATCGATCACCTCACGGCGTGAACGCGCCAGTTTCTCGACCATCTCGTCGAAAGCCTTCGCCAGCGTGCCGAGTTCGTCCTGCCGGTTGTAGTTCAGGCGCGCCGACAGGTCGTCGGCCGTGGCAATGCGTTGTGCGTGCGTCGTGACGCGTGCGAGGGGGTCGAGCACGATGCGGCTTAGCAACACCAGCAATGCCGCGAGCGCGATGCAGGCCGCCGCGCCCAGGAGCCGCGTCGAGTACTGCACCGCTTCGGCGCCGCGATGCGAGATCGTGCGCGGCACGTTGATACCGAGCGCCAGCAGCGGGTTTCCCGAAAGGTTACTGAACACGCGCTCGATGCGCGTCGTCGTGCCGTTTTCGGTGAGCCGCTCGCCCTTGCCGGCCTTACCATCCTGCGCGTCCTGCAACAGCGCATCCGCAGACTTGTCGGCACCCCAGGCCCGCATGTCGAGCACGGTCTGCGCCTGGTTGCCGAGTCGCAGCAATTCGCTGTGGTTCAGCAGGCGGCCCATGATGACGAGGCCGCGTGAGGGGCCGTGCATGAATCCATCGAGGATCGGCGCGCTCGATGCGATCAGCACGCCGCGATCCGTCGAGATCAACCCGCTGACGGGCTCTCCCGTTTCCAGCGCATGCTTCCACGCGGGCTCGAGCTGGTCGTCATCATTCAGTCGCAGTGGCAGCGCATGGCCTGCAGCGGAGTAGGGCCCGTGGCTCCAAAGGTAGCGGCCGTTGTTGGCCATCACGGCCATGTAGTCGATCTTGGCCGTGCGGAATGAAATGTCGGTCAGGCTGGCGTCGACGAAGCCGGGATTCTTCCCCGCCATGAATTTCCACAACTCGCGCCAGTTGCCCCAATCGGCTACCTGCGCCGTCAGCGCCTGCTGCTCGCGTTCGACCGCGAGCACGACGCGTTGCATGTCCGTCTGGGCGCTGTAGCGTTCGAGCTCGACGAAGCGCGGCAGCATTTGCCGCTGCTGGATCGCCCACTGCACGGCGATCAGTGCCGCGAACAACAGCGCGAGCAGGATAGTGACTTTGGCGCGAACTCGCATGGGATCGAGCCTAACGGTGCGCACCTGCACCGAATCAAAGCGGCGTCACAGTATTAAGTCAGTGCGGCGGCGAGACGCGCCTCACACTGCCGGCAGCGCCAAGCAGTTCACACTTTGGGCGCGACTGGCGTCCTACAGGACCTTGCGGCACGGCCCGCCTGTGTGGCAGGTGAACAGGCCTTAGGGCAGGTCAGCCAGCGGCGCGAATGTCCCCGCAGAAACCGAGCTTTGCAGCAGCACGCCAGGATGTGTCGTCGTCAATCCAGATTGCAAGGGATGCGAAGGCCCACTCGCCGTAATGATGTCGGGACGCCCATCGCCATTCACGTCGGCAACGGCCACTTCATTCGCGTTCGTCGCCGTGAAATTCGTCGCGGCCAGGAACGCGCCGGCATTAGCCGGATCCTGCAGTAACACGCTGACTGCATCGGTACCGC
>JBOHZW010000240.1:0-8460 GCA_050738715.1 Steroidobacteraceae bacterium
GACCGGCGCTGGACCTTCCTCAGTCGTCCGCTGCTGCGCGTCTTCCACTGGCTGCATCGCAACAGCGCGCAGGGAAGTGAACGCAACATCCGCGCGCACTACGACCTCGGCAATGATTTCTACAAGCTGATGCTCGATGAATCGATGGCCTACTCGTGCGGCATTTTCGCCAGCGAATCGACGACGCTGGCGGAGGCGCAGCGCGCCAAGTTCGATGCCGCCTGCCGCAAGCTCGACCTGCAGCCGGGCGATCACCTGCTGGAGATCGGCACGGGCTGGGGCGGACTTGCGCTGTACGCAGCGAAGCACTTCGGCTGCCGCATCACGACCACGACCATTTCACGCGAGCAGCACGACTACGCCCGCGACGAGATCGCGCGCCAGGGCTTAAGCGGCCAGGTCACGTTACTGTCCGAGGATTATCGCGCGCTGACAGGCGAATACGACAAGCTAATATCGATTGAGATGATCGAAGCGGTCGGCGCGCCCTACCTCGACACGTATCTCGCCAAGTGCGGGGCGCTGCTGCGCAGCGGCGGCGCAATGCTGTTGCAGGCGATCACGATCCAGGACCAGGATTACCGCGCGCAACTGCGCTCGATCAATTTCATCCAGCGCTACGTGTTTCCCGGCAGCTTCATTCCATCGATCAGCGCGATTGCCGATTCGCTCCGGCGCGTGACCGACCTGAAGATCTTCCATCTTGAAGACATCGGACCGCACTACGCGCGCACGCTGGCGACATGGCGGCGCAATTTCTTCGAGCAGCTCGGAGCGGTGCGCAAGCTCGGTTTCAACGATCAATTCATCCGGCTGTGGGAGTTCTACCTTTGCAGCTGCGAGGGCGCCTTTGCCGAACGCTCGCTCGGCGACGTGCAGATGCTGCTGACCAAGCCCGGCTGCCGGCGCGCCGTCATCGCCACGGCTTGAGCCTCGACACCGCTTTGCTCCTTCGATCGCTCCGCGCAGCGGTGCCCGCGGGCGTGCTGCTCGAGGACGCGTCGGCCGTCGCACCCATGCTGGTCGATCATCGCCGCCTGTACCAGGGTAGCGCCCTGGCGGCGGCGCTGCCGCGCAGCACCGCTGAAGTCTCGGCATTGCTGGCCTGGTGCAACGAACACCGTGTCGGCGTCGTGCCACACGGTGGCAACACCGGCTACTGCGGCGGCGCGACGCCTGATGAATCCGGTACGCAGCTGGTCGTCGGCCTTGCGCGTATGCGACGGATCCGCGCAGTGGATGCGGCGAATTTCTCGATGACGGTCGAAGCGGGCTGCACGCTGGCCGAGGTGCAGCAGGCGGCGACGCAGGCGGACCGCTACTTTCCACTGGAGCTGGGCTCCGCGGGCAGCTGCCAGATCGGTGGAAACCTGGCGACGAATGCCGGCGGCCTCAACGTGCTGCGCTTTGGCATGGCGCGAGCATTGGCGCTCGGCATCGAAGCCGTGCTCGCCGATGGCCGCGCGCACACGCACCTGCGGGCGCTGCGCAAGGACAACACCGGCTACGATCTCACCGGGCTGATGATCGGATCGGAAGGCACGCTCGGCATCATCACCGCGGCGACGCTCAAGCTCTGGCCGACGGTGCGCAGCACCGCGACCGCATTTGCCGCCGTGCGCGACGTGGCCGCCGCAGTCGCCTTGCTCGAGCGCTTGCGTGAAACTGCCGGCGAGCGCATCAACTCGTTCGAATTGCTGCCGCGCGTGGCCGTCGAACTCGCGCTGAAATACATAGAGCGGGTCGCGGATCCTCTGGGCGCGGCGCACGAGTGGTACGTGTTGTGCGAGCTCAGTTCATTCACCGATGAACCGCTCGAGGGCTTGCTCGAACAGGCGCTGGCCGCTGCCGCCGAAGCCGGTCTCGTGCAGGACGCGGCGCTGGCAGCGAACGAGCGCCAGCGTGCGCAGTTGTGGCGGTTGCGCGAGAACGTGCCGGAAGCGCAGCGGCGCGCCGGCCCCAGCTTGAAACACGACATCTCGGTGCCAATCGCGGCGCTCGCCGATTTTGTCGCGCAGGCGTCCGCGTGGATCCGCGAGCATGTGGGCACGGGCACGCTGGTCGCCTACGGCCACGCGGGCGATGGCAACCTGCATTTCAACATCAGCTTTCCGAAGGACACGGACGGCGGATTCCTGCAGCGCGAGGAGCCGACGATCCGCCGTGCGATCCACGACCTCGTCGCGGCACACGATGGCAGCTTCAGCGCCGAACACGGCATCGGCCAGCTGAAGGTCGGTGAACTCGAGCGCTATGTATCGCCGGTGGCGCTCGAGATAATGCGCGGGATCAAGCGCGCGCTCGATCCGAATGGCATCATGAATCCGGGGAAGTTGCTGGCCGCGGCGCCTGCGTCCCGGCAGTGATTGACCAGCGCGCCGTCAGCCGGCGGCCGGCGGCAAGACGCGAATCAGCCCTTCCTGCGCAGTGCTCGCAACCAGAGCGCCGTTGCGGGCGTAGATGGAACCGCGCGTGAAGCCGCGCGCGCCTGAGGCGCTCGGGCTGTCAGCCGCGTACAGCAGCCAGTCGTCCATGCGCACCGGGCGATGGAACCACATCGCGTGATCGATGCTCGCAAGCATCAGCTTGCCGGCCGCAAGTTCCGACTGGTGCCGCACCAGCGCCGCGCCAAGCAAGTGAAAATCCGATGCGTACGCCAGCAGACACTGTTGCAGGCGCTCATCATCCGGCAGCTTGTCGACCGTGCGGATCCACAGGTATTGTCGATTCGCACCTGCCAGCGTCACGGTCGCCGAAACGGGCACGGCCTTGAACTGGATCGGCCGCTCGTGCACGAACTGCCGCAGGCGCGGCGACAGGCTATCGAGCAGATCGGGGTTGGGCACACTCGAATCGGGCAGTTGCTCCGGCGTGGGCACATCCGGCATTGGGAACTGGTGCTCTAAGCCGCTCTCCGGAGACTGGAACGACGCCGAGCAGTTGAAGATCTGCTCGCCATGCTGGATTGCCGTGACACGCCGGCTTGTGAAGCTGTGGCCATCGCGACTGCGGTCGACGAAGTAGACTATGGGGGCGTCAAAGTCTCCACGCCGCAGGAAGTAGGCGTGCAGTGAGTGAACGACGCGGCCGGCATCGACCGTCGCGTACGCCGCCTGCAGCGCCTGGCCAAGCACCTGGCCGCCATAGACCTGCGGACTGCCGATATCGCGGCTCTCGCCGCGAAAGATATTGTCCTCGAGCCGTTCGAGTTCCAGGAGGCGCAGCAAACCGGCGAGCCGCTTGTCCATTTCGTTTCTAGACGACGCTGACGCCGAGGCGTTTTTGCATGGCCGGGCTCGTGGTGGTGTACTGCAGGAACTGTTTCTTGGCGGGATAGAGGTGGTGCTGCACGGCGAACGCCGCCAGCGCCGCTTCATGGAAACCCGACAGGATGAGTTTCTTTTTGCCCGGATACGTGTTGATGTCGCCGACCGCGAACACGCCCGGAATGTTCGACTGGAATTTCTCCGTGTCGACCTTGATCGCGCGCTTCTCGATCTCGAGACCCCACTCGCCGACCGGCCCGAGTTTCGGCGCGAGCCCGAAGAACACCAGCAGTTGTTCGGCATCGAGCGAGTGCAACAAACCATCGGCGCGCTTGATCTCCACGCCATGGAGCTGCGCATCCGTGGCGCGCAGCGCATGCGCGACGCCTTCGATGAACTGCAACTTGCCGTCCGCCTCGAGCGCGCGCATGCGCGCAACCGAGGCCGGCGCGCCGCGAAACTCCGCTCGCCGATGCACAAGCGTCAGCGATGAAGCCTTCGGGGCCAGTTCAATCGCCCAGTCGAGCGCAGAATCACCGCCGCCGAAAACCACCAGCCGCCGACCATGGAGCGAAGTGGCACTGCCGACCTTGTAGTGGAGCTGCCGCCCTTCGTGCGCTTCCGCGCCATCGACCGCCAATCGCCGCGGCTGGAATGAACCAACGCCGGCGGCGATGACGACGGCGCCGGCATCGAACACGTTCCCTAAGCTGGTGACGACGCGGAATCGCCCGCCTTCCGTGGGCGTCAGTTCGACCGCCTCCTCGCCCAGGTGCAGCCCAGCGCCAAACGGCTTGATCTGCTGCATCAGCCGATCGACCAGCTCCTGCGCACCGCAGACCGGCAATGCCGGGATGTCATAAATCGGCTTGTCGGGGTAAAGCTCGGTGCATTGCCCGCCGGGCGCTGCCAGCGAATCAAGCACGTGCGCCTTGATGCCCAGCAATCCGAGTTCGAAGACCTGGAATAGCCCCGCCGGACCGGCGCCGATGATGACCGCTTCGGTCGCTATTGGCTGGCTCAATGTGCGCTCGCGTGGGGGAGTAGTTGCAAGAGGGGCGATTCTAAAACGAAAATACCGGGATAATCGATTTAAACCTTATGCGCCGCAGGCCATCTAGAGGACCACCATGAGCACCAACGCCGAACTTCACCAGCGCCGTATGGCCGCCGTGCCGCGCGGGGTCGCCAATTCGCTGGCCGTCTATGCGGACCGCGCCAGCAATGCCGAGCTTTGGGATATCGAGGGCAACCGCTACGTCGATTTTGCCAGCGGCATTGCGGTGCTCAATACCGGTCATCGACATCCGTCGATCGTCAAAGCAATCGCGGCGCAGCTCGAGAAGCTGATCCACACCTGTTTCCAGGTGACGCCGTATGCGAGCTACATCGAACTGTGCGAGCAGCTCAACAAGCTGGCGCCAGGCGCGACGCCAAAGAAGTCGATGCTGTTTTCCACCGGCGCCGAGGCGATCGAGAATGCGCTGAAAATCGCGCGCTTCCATACGAAGCGCTCCGGCGTCATCGCATTCAGCGGCAGTTTCCACGGCCGTACGCTCGCAGCCATGACGCTGACCGGCAAGGTGCAACCCTACAAGGCTGGTTTCGGTCCGATGCTGCCGTCGGTATTCCACGCGTCCTTTCCGGTCGCCTACCATGGCGTCAGCGGTGCCGATTCGCTCGACGCGATCGAGGCACTGTTCAAATCGGATATCGATCCGCAACAGGTGGCCGCGATCATCATCGAGCCCGTGCAGGGAGAAGGCGGCTTCAACATCGCGCCGCCGGAATTCCTGCGCTCGCTCCGCGCGTTGTGCGACAAGCACGGCATCATGCTGATCATCGATGAGATCCAGACCGGATTCGGCCGCACCGGCCGCATGTTCGCGGTCGAGTACGCCGGCATCGAGCCCGACCTGATGACGGTCGCGAAGAGCATCGCCGGCGGCGTACCGCTTTCTGCCGTTGTCGGCAAGGCCGAGATAATGGATGCGCCGCCGCCCGGCGGCCTTGGCGGTACCTACGCCGGCTCACCGCTCGGTTGCGCCGCGGCGCTCGCCGTGCTGGAGGTCATTAAGAACGAGAAGCTGCTTGATCGTTCACTGAAGCTCGGCGAGCGCTTGCAGACGCGATTGCGCACGCTGCAGAAACGCTTCCCGGCGATCGGCGAAATCCGCGGCGTCGGTTCGATGGTTGCGATTGAACTGGTCAAGAATGGCAAGGCCGAGCAGCCCGATGCCGACCTGACGCGCGCGCTGGTGCAATCTGCCGCGCGCCACGGCCTGCTGATCCTCTCCTGCGGCGTTTACGGCAACGTGATCCGCTTCCTCGCACCGCTCACCATCCCTGAAGCGCTGCTCGATGAAGGGCTCGACAAGCTGGAAGCAGCGCTTGTGGAAGTGACGGCGGCTGCGAGCCAGGCCGCGGCCTAGGGGCTGTTTACACTCAGGACGTCGATGCGGCCGTGCCAGTATTAAGCGCGGCCGACGTTTGCGTCGGTCGGCGCGTGGAAGTATTCGCTCTCGGCGGCCAGCTGGCTGATCAGGCGCTTGAGCTCGGTGAGCCGCGCCTCCGCGGTATTGACGGCCAGGCAGTCCTCGCAGCGCGCATCGCCGCAAGGCTGGCGCGCGTACAGCCAGTATTGCACCGCGCCGGCGAGCAGACCGTCGGCAATATCCCAGAGGTCGGCCTCTTTGTCCTTGCCCGCCAGCCGATTGCCAAGATCGACGGCCTTCGTGAAGGCCGAGTCAAAGGTGTCCGCAATTTCTTCCATGCCGCATTGTACCCCAGGGCCTGTTCACGCTCACTGGTAGCCGCGCGCTTGCAACGCAAACAGTTGGGCATAATGCCCACCCGCTGCCGTCAGCTCGGCATGCGTGCCGCGCTCAATGATGCGGCCGCGCTCGAGCACCGCGATCTGGTCGGCCATGCGCACCGTCGAAAAGCGGTGCGATATCAGGATCGTGATGCGGCCGCGCGCAAGCTGGCGGAAATGCTCGAACACCTCGGCTTCGGCGCGCGCATCCATCGCGGCCGTCGGCTCGTCGAGCACCAGCACGTCAGCGCCGGTGCGCATGAAGGCGCGCGACAGCGCGATCTTCTGCCACTGGCCGCCGGACAACTCCCGTCCGTCGCGAAACCATTTGCCGAGTTGCGTCTCGTAGCCCATTGGCAGCTCGGCGATGAATTCGGCCGCGCGGCCTTTCTCCGCTGCTTCACGCCAACGGCGTTCGTCCTCGAAATGCGGTTCGTCGCCGGCGCCGACGTTCTCGCCAACGCATAACTGGTAACGCGCGAAATCCTGGAAGATCACGCCAATGCGTTCACGCAACGCAGCCTCGTCCCACTCGCGGATATCGAGCCCTTCGAACAGGATGCGACCGGAGGTCGGCTGGTACAGCCGCGTCAACAGCTTGATCAGCGTGGTCTTGCCCGAGCCGTTCTCGCCGACCAGCGCAAGCGAGCTGCCGGGTGGCAACTTGAGGTCGATGTCCAGCAACGTCGCTTCGCTCGCGCCGGGGTAGCTGAAACTGACCCGTTCGAATTCTATGCCGGCGTGGCGGTCGGGGCCGCGCAGGGCCGCGCCACGCGCAGGTTCCACCGGCGTCTCGAGGTATTCGTACAGTGTCGAGAGGTACAGGTTGTCTTCGTACATGCCGCCGACGGCGCTCAGCATCGCCGCCACCGCGGCCTGGCCCTGGCGGAACAGCAGCAGGTACATCGTCATTTGCCCAAGCGTGATCGCGCCGCGCACCGCTGCGAGTGCGATCCACATATACGCCGCGTACAGCGTGACGGTGGCTAGCAGACCGAGCGCGAAACCCCAGGTATCGCGGCGGATCGACAGCGCGCGATCCTGGCCGTACAGGAGCGTGAAGATGTCGCGGTAGCGCTGCAGAAAGCGCGCACCGAGGCCGAACAGTCGCACTTCCTTGGCGCTGTCCTCGCGCGCGAGCACCGTCTCGAGGTACGTCTGCATGCGAGTGTCGGGAGAGCGCCAGCGAAACAGGCGGAAGGCATCGCCCGAGAACTTGGTCTCGGCGATGAAGGCCGGTACGCCCGCGAGCAGCAGCACGACGACGGCCCACGGCGAAAAGCGCACCAGCAGCACGGCGAAGCTCAGCAGCGAGATCGAGTTCTGAAGCAAGCCGAAAGTGCGCATGACGAGGCTCAGCGGACGGCTCGAGGCCTCGCGCCGCGCGCGCGTCAGCTTGTCGTAGAACTCGGAATCCTCGAACTGCGCCAGTTGCAGTGTCAGCGCTTTCTCCAGGATCATCACGTTGACGCGCTGCCCGAGTTGCGCGCGCAGCAACGCCTGGCACAGTGACAGCCCGCGCTGCACGCCCGACAGCATTGCGACGAGCAAACCCTCGAGCAGCACGAGGCGCAACACGCGCTGCACGTCGTGACCGGATGTGTGCATCGCGTGCAGGACGGCATCGACGATGTGCGCACCGACCCAGGCGATGCCGGCCGGCAGCAGGCCTCCGACCAGCGTCAGGCCCGCGGCGGCGAACAGCAGCAGGCGGTCGGTGTCCCACACCAGCTGCACCGCGTGCGCGCTGTAGCGGAACACGCCGAAGAAATTCCACAGCGCCTCGCCCGCCTGCTGCGGCGGGGCTTGCGGCAGCGGCTGTGGCGGCCCGTGTGAGGTCATGTTCCCAGTATAAACAAATAGTTAGCCTCGCCTGCCGGCTTCTGGTACCCTGCACGGCCTTTTTGCCCAGGCTTGTTTGTTTAAGCCCTGAAAGCACCATGCAACGCCCGATCCGCAACATCGCCATCATCGCGCACGTCGACCACGGCAAGACCACGCTGGTCGATTGCCTGCTCAAACAGTCGGGCACGTTCGCCTCGCACGAGAAGATCGGCGAGCGAGTCATGGATTCCAACGACATCGAGCGCGAGCGCGGCATCACGATCCTGGCGAAGAACTGCGCGATCGAATACGGCGGCACGCGCATCAACATCGTCGACACGCCGGGACACGCCGACTTTGGCGGCGAAGTGGAGCGCGTGCTGTCGATGGTCGATGGCGTGCTGATCCTGGTCGACGCAGTCGAGGGGCCGATGCCGCAGACGCGCTTCGTCACGCGCAAGGCGCTCGCGCTCGGGCTGCAGGCCATCGTGGTGGTCAACAAGATCGACCGGCCAGGCGAGCGCGCCGGCTGGGTGGTCGATCAGACCTTCGAGC
>JBOHZW010000241.1:0-1931 GCA_050738715.1 Steroidobacteraceae bacterium
AGTTCATGCCCTCGATCATCGCCGAGCTCGGCTATGTCATCGAGCGGCACCTGCAATCGATTGGCCTGTTGCCGAAGCCCGGGCTCGATCCGCAGCAGAGAAAATTCCTCGACGACAAGCGAGCCGAGTACGAGGCGCGCAAGAAGCAACAGGATGCGTTCGCCAAGTCGCATTTCCCGGACGGCGCCCAGTTGTGCGGCAAGTGCAGCACCGCGGCGGTCGTCATGCTCGATGGCTGCCAGACCTGCCTCAATTGCGGCGATTCGAAATGCGGCTGATCAGCTACGCTCAACCAACCAGCTGATCGCGCGGCGCCGTCCAGGCGCCGCATTCGACGGGAAGCGTGCATCGCGCCGCTTCCCGTTTTTTTATCTCAACAGTTTTCCTGCTTTGGCAAAATGTGCTGCCGCTCCGCTAACCCACGCGGCCCGTCTGTGATAATCGCGCCGCAATGAAGACCTGGCTCGCCTGCCTGCTGTTGTTGCCCACGCTTGCCGCCTGGGCGGCGCCCGATATTCCCGAGCCGGCCGATCTGGAGCCGGACATCCGCTTCTGGATGCGCGTCTACAGCGAAATCTCGACCAATGACGGTTTCATCCACGACCAGCACGACCTGTCGGTGGTCTACCAGACGCTGCATTTCGATCCGTCGCTCCCGCCGCGCGAGCGCGAACGGATGGTGTCCGACGCACGCGAGCACTACCAGGCCATCCTCAAGCGGCTGGGCAGTGGCGCGACGCCGCAAACCGAGGACGAGCAGCGGGTCAGCGGGTTGTGGCCGGGCGCCGTGCCGGCGCGATTGCTGCAGGCCGCCGACGACGTGCGCTTCCAGCTCGGCCAGTCGGACCGCTTTCGCGCGGGCCTCCAGCGCGCCGGTGCATGGGAGACGCACATCTCGCAGGTGTTGTCACAACAAGGATTGCCGCCGGAGATCGCGGCGCTCCCGCACGTCGAATCATCCTTCCAGCCCAGCGCGATGTCGAAGGCCGGCGCCGCCGGATTGTGGCAGTTCATCCGCTCGACCGGACGGCGTTACCTGCGCATCGACCGCGCGGTCGATGAACGCCTCGATCCGTACCGATCGACGGAGGCTGCGGCGCAATTGCTGTCCTACAACTATCGGCTGCTCGGCAGCTGGCCGCTGGCGATCACGGCGTACAACCACGGTGCCGAAGGCATGCGGCGCGCGCGCGCGCAAGTGGGGAGCGATGACATCGTGCAGATCGTCCGTCACTACCACAGCCCAAGCTTCGGATTCGCCTCGCGCAACTACTACGCGTCGTTCGTTGCCGCGCTGCGTCTCGATCGCGAGCAATTCCGCTATTTCGGCGTACTGAAGCGCGAGCCGGAGACCGCCTCGCAGGAAATTGCGCTCGAGGCGCCGGTGCGCGCCGACACGTTGGCCGGCGTGCTCAAGGTCAGCCGTGATACGTTGCGCGAACTGAATCCGGCGTTGCGCGCGGTGGTCTGGAACCTGCAGCAACCGATGCCGCGCGGATATCGACTGCGCCTGCCGGCCGGCCTTACAGGCTGGAGCGGCGAGGGACTCGCCGCCCGCCTGACCGCCGCACTGCATGCGCCGGTTCTTGCCGCCGCGAACAACAAGCCTGCGCCAGCCGAAACACCCCTGGCGAACGCGCTCGCTGCCAACGCACCGGCCGGCAAAGTTGCGCGCGCGGCGGCGCCGGAATCCAAGGCTTCGCGCGCGGCAAGCGCGCGCGGCGAAAACGCCACGACTGCCACGGTTGCCGCGCCAGCCGTGGCCGCCGTGACAGGCGGCGGGCCGCGCTCGCGCGCCGTGCTGCCCGCGACGGAGCTTGCCGCTGCCGCCAACGCCTACAGCGTGAGCTACATCGTGCGCGAGGGCGATACGCTCGCGACGATCGCCGTGCAGACCGGCATCGAACCCGAGTCGCTGATGCGCTTCAACC
>JBOHZW010000242.1:0-1817 GCA_050738715.1 Steroidobacteraceae bacterium
GGTCGTATCCACGCTGTCAGAGCATCCTTGCGCAGGCGAACCAAATGAACTGAGCGCAGACGTGCGCGAACCAGAATCCGAATCCGGCTAGAGGCCAGCCACCGCGCCATCGGATCGCGGGTCAGCAGCGCCGGCGAGCACGCCGTTCGGATGCCGGACCAGTGCGCCGGCATGGCCGACCCAGTCCGAGTAGGAGTCGATGAGATCCACGTCGTGGCCTGCGTCGCGCAACTCGGTGACCAAGGCCGGCTCGAACCGGCTCTCCAGCTTCAGGCTCACGCTCATGTCGCCCCAGGTGCGACCGAGCAACCAGCGTGGCGCGCTCACTGCCGCCTGCAGATCGCGCCCGAACATCGCGTAGCGGCTGAACACGGCGGCCTGGCTCTGCGGCTGACCGTCGCCACCCATGTTGCCGTAAACCATCTCGCGGCCGTCGGAGAGCCGCGCCAGCGCCGGATTCAACGTGTGGAACGGTTTGCGGCCGGGGACGAGCGCAAGATGCGAAGCCTCGTCGAGCGAGAAGCTCGCACCGCGGTTCTGCCAGTTGACACCCGTGTCCTGGAGCACGACCCCGGAACCGAATTCCCAGTAGACGCTCTGTATGTAACTCGCCATGCAGCCGTCGGAGTCGGCCGCGCCCATCCACACGGTATCGCCTTTGATGCCGAGCTCCGGCCAGGGCTGCGCGCGATCTCCGACGATCGCACGGGCGCGCTCGTCCAGTGCCGCATCGCGCAAATAGTCACTTGCGCTCACCGTCATCGCCGCGGGATCGCAGATATGGCGATTGCGCACCTTGAACGCCTGCTTCGTCGCTTCGACGAGGCCGTGCACGTGGGCAAAGCTGTCATCCCTCACCCCCGAACGAATCCGGTCGAACAGCGCCAGGATCATCAGTGACGCCAGGCCTTGCGTGGGCGGCGGCAAGTTGAACACCGTCCCCACCGAAAGGTCGACGCTGAGTGGCGTGACGACGGACGCGCACTGGCGCTGCAGATCGTCGAGCCGCAACGGGCTGCCCAGGCGTTCCAGCTCGGCGGCCATTGTGCGTGCCAGATCGCCGCGATAGAAATCGTCGAGGCCGTGCTGCGCGAGTCGATCGAGCGTCGCCGCCAGCGCCGGGAATCGCTGCATCGACAGCGCCTGCGGTGGACAGCCTTCGCGCAAGAAGGTCGGCGCAAAGCCGGGTTGCGGTGCCAATTCGGTGATGAACTTGCTGATGTAGTCGACCTGGCTCTGCGTCACCGCTGTGCCTTCCCGTGCGTACCGGATCGCATCCTGCAGAAGACGCGAGAGCGGCAATCTTCCTCCGGCGCGATCGAGCGCAATCTTCCAACCCGAGACCGCACCTGCCACGGTATTCGCCGCCAGCGGTCCGCGCGACGGAATCGCGCCATGGCCGAGCTTCTTGTACCAGGCGGGTGTCGCCAGACCTGCGGCTCGACCGCAGGCATCGATGCCGACCGGTATCTGGCCCGGGCGGCTGATCAGCCAGAAGCCGTCGCCTCCGATGCTGTTCATGTGCGGATAGACGACCGCGATCGTCGCCGCCGCGGCAACCATCGCTTCGACCGCATTGCCGCCGTCGCGCAGCACGCCGGCGCCGGCCTGGGCCGCGAGATGATGCGGCGCGGTCACCATCCCGCGCGGGGACGTGAGCGCCCTCAGCACTTCGGCTGCGCCTCCAGGCGCTGCGCGAGCGCCATCACGGCCTGGTCGAAGCAGTCCATCGGCGCGCGCACGATGCCCGCGCCGATCTGGCCGATGCCGGCCTCCCGGTGCGCGATGCCGGTGGTGAGGACCGGGCGTATGCCGGT
>JBOHZW010000243.1:0-7714 GCA_050738715.1 Steroidobacteraceae bacterium
TTTCCATGTACCAGGCTTCAGTGCCCGTCTTTGATCGCAATCTCGGCAACCTGGCCGTGATCCTGACGAAGGCCGCGGCCTGGGCCGAGACGCGCAAGATCGATCCGGCCGTGCTGCTCGCCTCGCGTCTCGCGCCGGACATGTTCGCGCTGGCACGCCAGCTGCAAATCGCCTGCGATTTCGGCAAGGGCACGTGCGCGCGCCTCGCCGGCGCCGAGGTGCCGAAATACGAAGACAACGAGGCCAACTTCGCCGACTTCCAGGCGCGCATTGCCAAGACGCGCCAATTCATCGGTGGCTTCAAGGCGGCGCAGATCGACGGCTCGGAGGAGCGGCAGATCAACCTGAAGGCGGGTACACGTGAACTTTCTTTCAACGGACTGGCATACCTGACCGGCTACGCGCTGCCGAATTTCTTTTTCCACTACACCACGTCCTACGCGATCCTGCGCCACAACGGCCTCGATCTGTCGAAGACCGACTTCATCGGCACGGCCTGATGCGAATCCTCCGCTACGCGTTGTATGCATTGGGTGGCGTGCTGCTGCTGGTTGCCGCGGCACTCACGTATGTTCTCGTGTTCTTCGATCCGAACGCGCACAAGCAGCAACTCGAGCAACTGGTACGCGACCAGACCGGGCGCGAATTCGCGCTGCCGGGCGATCTGAAACTGCGCTTGTATCCGTGGCTGGCGATCGAGGTGGGCCGCGCGACGCTCGGCAATGCGCCCGGCTTCGGTGCGGAGCCGATGGTGGAATTCGAGCATGCGCGGCTCGGCGTCAAGCTGCTGCCATTGCTGCATCGGGAAATCGAGATCGGTGCGGTCACCGTGGAAGCGCCGATCATTCGCTTAGGCGTGGACGCGTCGGGGCACGATAACTGGTCCGACATCGGCAAGAACAAGACACCGGAAGCCTCGACGCCCAGCGGGCCACCGCCGAAGATGTCGGTCGCCAGCGTGCGCATCGTCAACGGCAACCTGCAGTACGTCGACCGAAAGGGCGGCAGCGACATCGCTGTGCGCAGCCTCAACATGGAGACCGGGGCGCTGCACCCAGGCCAGCCCTTTGATCTGACACTTGCGGGCACTTTGCAGCAGGGCAAGACGCTCACCGTGGGGCTTGATTTGCGTGGCCGCGCCACCGCGTGGCCCGATGCAAGCCGTTACCAGGTCGCATCGCCGGTCATCAAGTTGCAACTTTCGGGTTCGGCGTTTCCGTCGTCGGGCCTGCCGGTCGAATTGAAATTTTCCAACATTGATGCCGACCTGAATGCGCAGACGCTCTACCTTCCGGACATGGAGGTGCGCGCTGCCGGCGCGCAGATCAGCGGCACGCTGCGCGGCACTAAGATCGTCGATGCCCCCAATTTCAATGGACCCGTGCAGCTCGCGAACACTTCGCTGCGCGAACTGCTGGAGAAGTTCGACATCAAGTTGCCAGTGACCCGCGATTCCGCGGTGTTCAGTAATTTCTCGTTCAGCGGTACGCTCGCAGCCAGCAGCAAGGCCGTGATGCTTTCGGGTTTGAAGCTACGGCTCGATGACACCAATGCAACTGGCCGTGCCGGCATCAGCAACCTCGACACGACCGCGCTCGCCTTCGATTTGCAGGTCGATCGCGTCAATGCCGATCGATACCTCGCTCCCGTGCCTGCGGCGCCGGCCAAAGCGCAGGCGCCCGCTGCGCCGACGCCAATTCCAGTCGAGCTGCTGCGGAGCCTGAACATGCGCGGCACGATAGGGGTCGGCCAGGCCGTGTTTGCAGGCATCCAGTACCAGAATCTGCGAGTCGGACTGAATGCCGCCGGTGGCCGTGTGCGCGTGTTCCCGTCCGAAGCGCAGATGTACGGCGGGCAGTATCACGGTGACATCGGCATCGACGCGTCGGGCAAGCTCGCGCGCGTCAGTTTCGATGAACATGTGACCGGTGTTGATTTCGCGCCACTGTTCCGCGACATGTTCGAAACGAAGCACATCACCGGGCGTGGCAATGCGTCGATCAAGGCGACGGGCACTGGCGCTGATTCCACCGGCCTGCTGCGCACGCTGATCGGCAACTTCGACTTCCATGTCGACAACGGGGCCTATGAAGGTATCGACCTGTGGTACGAAATCCGCCGCGCCCGCGCACTGCTGAAGCAGGAAGCGATGCCAACCCGGAGCGGCGCGGAGCGCACGCCGTTTACGGCAGTCTCCGCGACCGGCCGCATCACTAATGGCGTGCTCGCAAACAATGATCTGATCGCGGCGCTTCAGTATTTGCAGGTCAAGGGGCACGGCACGGCCGACATCGCCAGCGGCACGCTCGACTATCACCTCGACGCGTCGGTGCTCAAGATCCCCGACAACGCGGCCGACGCAGCCGTCGCGAGCGATTTGAGCGGCTTCACGATTCCCATCATCGTCGGCGGCAGCTTCAGCGCGCCGAAGGTGCGTCCCGACGTTGCCGCGCTGGCCAAGGCCCGCGTGCAGAAGGAAATCGACAAGCATAAGGACGAGCTGAAGCAGAAACTGCAGGACAAGCTGCAGGATAAGCTGAAAGGGCTGCTCAGCCACTGAGGCTCGGATGCGACAGAAACTGTGGGTTGCGACGCTGCTCGGCGCAATGGCGCTGTGGTTCCTGCCGCTGCAAACCTACCGGCTGTTCAATCCCGACGAAGGGCGGTACGCGGAAATTCCGCGCGAGATGGTCGCGAGCGGCGATTGGGTGACGCCGCGTCTCGATGCGCTCAGGTACTTCGAGAAACCGCCATTGCAGTACTGGATGACGGCGGCCGCGTATCGAATCTGGGGCGAACACGAATGGACCGCCCGGTTGTGGGTCGCGCTGAGCGGTTTCCTTGGCGTGCTGTTGACCGCGTGGATCGGCACGCGACTGTACGGCCCGATGAGCGGCGCGCTTGCCGCGCTGGTGCAGGCCGGATCATTGCTCTACCTCGCGCTCTCGCGCGTGTCGACGCTCGACATGGGCCTGACTTTCACGCTCGAGCTCGCACTCACGGGGTTGCTGCTGTTGATGCGCCCTCCATTCGGGGCTGAACGCGTTTCGACGCGCAACGCTGCGCTGCTGGTTGCATTGGGCGTGGCACTCGCCTTCCTGTCGAAGGGGCTGGTCGGCATCCTGATTCCAGCCGCAGTCGCGGCGATCTACATAGTGTTGCGGCGCGAGTGGAGCCTGCTATGGCGCGCGCGGCCATGGTGGACGCTGGCGGCTCTCGTGCTGCTCGCCGCACCATGGATCTGGCTCGTCGAGCAACGCAATCCCGGCTTTGCGCAGTTCTTTTTCGTGCACGAACAGTTCGACCGGTTCCTGACGCGCGTGCATCACCGCTACCAACCAGACTGGTATTTCATTCCGGTGCTGCTCGGCGGCTTCATGCCGTGGACACCGCTCCTGCCGGCGATCGCGCGGCGCTGCTGGCGCGATATTCGCGCCGGCGATGGGGCTGCGTTGTTGCTTGCGACCTGGGTGGTTTTCGGTTTTGCGTTCTTCAGTTTGTCGCAATCCAAATTGATCCCGTACATCCTGCCGATATTTCCCGCGCTCGCGCTGCTCTGCGGCCGCACGCTTAGCGAGCTCGAGAGAGTGGACGTCCGCCGCGCGCTCGGCAGCTCGGCGGCCATCGGCGTCGTGTTGGCCGCCGTCGCGATCGCGCTGTGGTTCCGTCCAGCGCTGATCAAGGGCCTCGTCCTTCCGCCGGGACCGACCGTGCACCTCTTCATCGCGTCGATGCTGCTCGCGAGCCTGCTCACCGTCGCCGGCGCCAGGGTGGTGATGCGGCGTGGCCCTTTGCCGGCGACCGCATTGGCGGCACTGGGGACAGCCTTGTTGCTCGGCATACTGTTGCCCGCGGCCGGGCAGTTGCCGCGACAGCGTGAGCTGCAAAACCTGGTTGTCGCGGCAGCTGGCCAGCTGCATCCCGGCAGCCCGGTCTACTGCGTAGATGAATACGAACAATCGGTGACGTTCTACCTGCGCCGCACCTGCACGCTGGCAGGCTACCGCGGCGAACTCGATTTTGGCCTGACGCAGGAACCGGCGAAGTGGATCGCCGACCTGGCCGGATTCGCATCCCGCTGGCGCATGGAAACCGACGCGTTGGCGCTGGTTCGCCCGGAAAGCTACCGCGAGCTGCAGCGGATGGGAGTCCCCATGCGCGTGATATACACTGCGCCCACCCTGGTCGCGGTAGTCAGGTAGATGAACGGCTCCCAGTTCGCGTTGATTCTCACCGGCGTGCTGCTCAATGCCATTGCGCAGCTGCTGCTCAAGGCCGGCGCCGGCTCACTGGCGAACGTCGAATTGCGCGCCAGCAATGCCACGGCGATCGCCAGCCGGCTCATCTTCAACTGGCCGATCATCGCCGGCCTTGGCTGCTATGCGCTCAGCGTCGTCGTGTGGATCCTTGCGCTCGCGCGCGTCCAGGTCAGCGTTGCGTATCCGATGCTGTCGCTGGGCTATGTCGTCAATGCGCTCGCCGCGTGGTGGCTGTTCAACGAATCCTTGAGCGGCGCGCGCCTGGCGGGCATCGGCATCATTCTCGTCGGCGTGTGGCTCGTGGCGCGCAGCTCCAGCGGCAGCTGACCGGGTCGCATCCATGGCGAGCAGCGATTTCCTGCCACTGACACGGCCCTCGATCGACGAGGCGACGATCGCCGCGGTCGGCGACGTACTGCGCTCGGGCTGGATCACCAGTGGACCGAAGGTACGCGCATTCGAAGCGCGATTATCGGAGCTGTTCGGCGGGCGTCCGGTGCGCACGATGAGTTCGGCGACCGGCGCCATGGAGATCGCGCTGGCGCTCGCCGGGATCGGCGCTGGCGATGAAGTCATCACGACGCCGATGTCATGGGTGGCGACGGCGAATGTGGTGCTGCGCGCCGGCGCACGTCCGGTGTTCGTCGATTGCGATCCGCGCACGCGCAACATCGACCTGTCGCTGATCGAAGCCGCGATCACGCCACGAACGCGCGCAATCTTGCCGGTCGACCTGGCCGGGCTGCCCGTTGATCGCGACCGTCTCTATGCGATCGCGCGAGCTCACAAATTGCGCGTCATTGAAGATGCCGCGCAATCGATGGGCGCGAACTGGGCCGGCCGCATGGTCGGGACCAGCGGCGACCTGGTGTCGATCAGCTTCCACGCCAACAAGAACATCACCAGCGCCGAAGGCGGTTGCCTGGTGCTTAGCGATGCAGACGAAGCGCGCCGCTGCGAATTATGGCGCCTGCAGGGCGCACGCAAGCAGGGCGACAGCTGGGACGGGATGGATGTGACACTCGCCGGCGGCAAGCACAACCTGACCGATATCGCCGCCTGCATCGGCTTGGGGCAACTTCCGCACCTTGCCGCGTTTACCGCGCGCCGGCGCGAACTGGCGCGGCGATATTTCGCGCGCTTCGATCGATCGCTGGGCTGCGATCTGCCAGTCGAGGATTTCGCACAGTCCAACTGGCACATGTTCCAGGTGCTGCTGCCGGCGGGCGCAGTGCGCACTGTGTTCATCAACTCGATGCGCGCAGCCGGCATCGGCGTCGGCGTGCACTACCCGGCGATTCACCTGTTTACGCTGTTCCGGCAGCTCGGCCATCGCCCCGGCGATTTTCCGCAGGCAGAGCGGATCGGCGAGCGCACGGTGAGCCTGCCGATGTTTCCCGCCATGACCGATGCCGATGTTGATCGGGTGCTGGCGGCGATGCCGTCCGCGCTGGCTGGCGCGCTCGCCGCGGCCGGCGCCGCAGGAGCGAAGCGCGCGTGAGCATCGCGAGCGTCGAACTCAGTGTCGTCATCCCCGTCTACAACGAAGAGGCGTCGCTCCCGGCGCTGTACGCGCGGCTCTACCCCGCGCTCGATGCACTGAACCGCAGCTACGAGATCATCTTCGTCAACGACGGCAGCCGTGATCGGTCCGCGGCGCTGCTGCGCGAGCAGTTCGAGCTGCGGCCCGACGTGACGCGCGTGGTCCTGTTCGCCGCCAATTTCGGCCAGCACCGCGCGATCCTCGCCGGGTTTGCGTATGCGCGCGGCCGTTACCTGGTCACGCTCGATGCCGACCTGCAGAATCCGCCCGAAGAAATGGCGCGCGTGGTGGCCGAACTCGACGCCGGCCACGACTATGTCGGCACGATTCGCCGCCAACGACAGGACGTCGCCTGGCGCCGCTGGTCCTCACGCATCATCAACGGGATTCGCGAGCGCACCACGCGCATCCACATCACCGACCATGGCTGCATGTTCCGCGGTTATGCGCGCAGCATCGTCGACGCGATCAACCAGTGCTCCGAGAACAACACGTTCGTGCCGGCGCTGGCCTATACGTTCGCAAGCAGCCCCACCGAAATCGACGTGCGCCACGAAGACCGCACTGCCGGCGAATCGAAGTATTCGATGTACCAACTGATCAAGCTGAACTTCGATTTGATGACGGGATTCTCGACGGTGCCGATGCAGGTGTTTTCGGCAGTTGGCTTCGGCGTGTCGGTGCTATCGGTGCTGTTCGGCATCGGCCTCGTCGTGCGCCGCCTCGTGTACGGCGCGAACCCGGCCGAGCAGGGCATGTTCACTCTGTTCGCGATCGCGTTCCTGTTGATCGGCGTCACGCTGTTCGGGCTCGGGCTCCTGGGCGAGTACATCGGACGCATCTACGAGGAAGTGCGCCGCCGGCCCCGCTACATCATCGGCGCGGTGCTCGAGCGAGCACAAGATCCGCCTTGACCCGCGCGGTCGTGTTCGCCTATCACGACGTCGGCGTGCGTTGCCTGCGCGTGCTGCTGGCGCAGGGCGTGACGGTGCCACTGGTCGTCACGCATGCGGACGATCCGGCTGAGCAGGTGTGGTTCGACAGCGTGGCGCGCCATGCAGGCTGGCATGGGCTCGATGTGATCACGCCGCCCGATGCGAGGGATCCCGCGCTGCTGGCAGCGGTGCGGGCAGCAAGACCCGACTTCGTATTTTCTTTTTATTACCGGCACATGCTGGGGCCGGAGGTGTTGGCAGCCGCACCGCGCGGCGCCTACAACATGCACGGCTCGCTGCTGCCGAAATACCGCGGTCGCGCACCGGTGAACTGGGCCGTGTTGCGCGGCGAAACTGCGACTGGCGCGACTTTGCATGCGATGACCGCACGCGCCGATGCCGGGGGTATCGTCGATGCGCAATCGGTGCCGATCCTGCCGGACGATACCGCGGTCGAAGTGTTCCGCAAGGTGACCTTTGCGGCTGAAATCACGCTGCAACGCTCGCTCCCGGGTCTCATCGCCGGCACCACGGCGCTGCACGTGCAGGATGAATCCCAGGCGAGCTATTTCGGGCGCCGCACGCGCGCCAACGGCGCGATAGACTGGCGTCAGGGTGCCGCCGCCGTGCACAATCTGGTGCGCGCGGTGGCGCCGCCGTATCCCGGTGCGTTTGCATTGGCCAACGGCACGCCGCTGCGTGTGTTGCGTACGATTCCCGCGCCCGGCGCAGCGAGCGCGGCGCAACCTGAGTTGCGCTGGCTTGACGGTGCAGCGCAAGCGCTCTGCCACGATGGCGCGTTGCACCTGCTGGAATTCGAACTCGACGGACGGGCGATGGACGCGGCGGCATTCCACGCGCGGTTCGGCAGCGCCCCGCTGAAGCTTGAAAACGGAAGAACTTCATGAGCACGAAAGTACTGATCCTTGGCGTCAACGGCTTCATCGGCCACCACATGTCGGCGCGCATCCTGAAGG
>JBOHZW010000244.1:0-10046 GCA_050738715.1 Steroidobacteraceae bacterium
GCACTGGGCGGCGCCGGCGATCGCGCCTGCATCGCGCAGCTCGACCTGGAGAAATCGCTGGCTCCCGACTATGAACGAGTGGCATCGGCGCTGCAGCAGCGCTACGAGCGCCTCGATGGATTGGTGCACAATGCGGCGATCCTCGGCACGCTTGCGCCCCTCGAACACGCCGACATGCTCAGCTGGGTGCGCGTGCTGCACGTCAACCTGACCGCAGCCTTTGCATTGACGCAAGTTTTGCTGCCCGCGCTGCGCGCCTCACCGGACGCTTCGGTGATCTACACGTCCAGCAGCGTCGGCCGTCGTGGCCGAGCCAACTGGGGCGCGTACGCCGTGTCGAAGTTCGGCGTCGAAGGCTTGAGTCAGGTATTGAGCGATGAACTCAGCGGCAACTCGAACGTGCGCGTAAACGCCGTCAATCCAGGCCCAACCCGTACGCGCATGCGACGGCAGGCTTATCCCGGCGAAGACCCCGCGGCACCGATCGAGCCTGCTGCGATACTCGCTCCGTACCTGTGGCTGTTAGGCCCGGCGAGTCGCGCTGTCACCGGAGAGAGCATCAATTGCCAGGCGCCGCGGCCGGTATTTCCGCCGGCGCCACAGGGTTGAGGAGTCCCTCGATTTCTTCCGCCGTCAGCTCGCGCCATCGCCCGCGCGCCAGCGAGCGCTCGAGCTTCAGCGAACCGACACGGATGCGCATCAATCGGCTGACTGTCACGGCCTGCCGCTCGAGCAGCTGGCGAAGGTCATTGCCGCTCGCTCCCAGCGTATCGATCTGATACCAGCGATTGCTGCCAGCGCCCCCGCCTTCGCCAATCGAGAGAATCTTCAGCGCACTGCCGCGATCGAGCAGCCCCGCGTGGATCGATTGCTGCTGTTCATCCGACAGCTCGCCCCGCACGCGCAAGCTGTAGTCCATCGCCTGGGAGCGCACGGCGCGCTGCAGGCGCGCCGCCATGTCACCATCGGCGCATAGCAGCTCGAGTCCGCCGTCCACCTGGGGCAGCGGGCTGATGCTCATGAATCGTTGGCCCTTGCGCTTCGGCAATCGGCCAGCGACGGATTCCGATCCGTCGGCTTTCGGCAGCAACGCGATGCCAGGCGAACGATGGCACAGCAACACGGGCTTCGTGTTCGCACCTTGGCTCTGGCGGATCAAGCGGCCGTCGAGGCGCAGCTGATCGCCGTGGCTGACCTTGTCGCCGAGACTCGCGGCGCGTCCATTGATCGAGAGGCGACCCGCGCGGATCCACTGCTCTGCCTCGCGGCGTGAAGCCACGCCGAGGCGTGACAGCACCTTTTGCAGGCGCTCAGCCTCGCTCGCGCGCGCCATAGAAGCTAGTCTTCGCGGGTCGGGCCGGCCGCAACCAGCCCCGCTGCGGCAGTCGACAGCTGCTGTTCGGGCACGAGGTCGTCGTCCGCATCAGAGACGTCCTCACCCGGCCACGCAGCGGCGTCGATCGCCGGGCTGGCATCGGCAACGCCATCGCCATTGCCTTCGCGATGGGCGCTGTCCGAGGCTTCGCCATCCGGCCCAACAGGCAACGCGAGCTGCGGATCGATCTCGTCGAGCCCACGCAATTCGGCCAGCGGCGGCAGGTCGGCGACGCTGCGCAACCCGAAGTAGTCGAGGAATTCGCGCGTGGTGCCCAACAGCTCCGGACGCCCGGGTAGTTCGCGGTGGCCGACGACGCGGATCCAGCTGCGCTCGAGGAGCGTGCGCGTGATGTCGGGGTTCACGGCCACGCCGCGCACTGCCTCGATCTCCGCACGAGTGATCGGCTGGCGGTAGGCGATCAGCGCGAGCGTCTCGAGCAGTGCGCGCGAGTAGCGGCGCGGCCGCTCGGGCCAAAGGCGCGACACCTCGGTGGCGAAATCGCGCCGCACCTGGATGCGCACGCCGCTGGCGGTTTCCTTCAATTCCAGACCGCGCGAGGCGTACTCCTGCTCGAGCTGCGCGAGCGCTGCGCGGATTTCCGCGCTATCCGGCCGATTATTTTCGCCAAACAGCGCGGCCAGCTCATCGAGGTTGAGCGAGCGGCCGGCGGCGAGCAGCCCGGCTTCAAGGACGTTGCGGAGGTATTGCTCGTTCATGTGCTGCTCGGAATTTCTTGCTGGTCAACGGACTGTTCCACGCCGGGCACGAGCTGCAGTGTACGCACTGGCGGCACACGGCGCACGTGGAGCGGTGCCAGCGCTTCGGTCTGTACGATGTCGATAAGGCCTTCCCGCAACAATTCGAGTATGGCCACAAACGTTACTGTCACGCCCATGCGCCCTTCTTCGGGCGCGAACAGGCGCACGAAGTCGACGAAGTCGCCCTGCTCGAGTGCGGCCAGCACATTGCTCATGCGTTCGCGTACCGACAGCGGTTCGCGCTGCACGTGATGATGCGCGAACATCTGCGAGCGTGTCGCCACGTCGCGAAATGCCAACAGCATCTCGCGCAACGTCACCTCCGGCAGCACGCGCGCGACCGGCCGGTCGCGCAGATCCGCGCTCGCCTGGAACACGTCACGTTCGAGCCGTGGCAGCACATCGACATCGGCCGCAGCCCGCTTGAACCGTTCATATTCCTGCAGACGCCGCACCAGCTCGGCGCGCGGATCTTCCTCGCCATCGCTTGTCGTCGCCGGCCTCGGCAGCAGCATGCGCGACTTGATCTCGGCGAGCGTCGCGGCCATAAGCAGATATTCGCCGGCCAGTTCGAGCTGCAGATCCTGCATCAGCTCGATGTAGCGCATGTACTGGCGCGTAATTTCCGCGATCGGAATGTCGAGCACGTCGAGGTTTTGGCGGCGGATCAGATACAGCAGCAGGTCGAGCGGGCCCTCGAAGGCTTCAAGGAACACCTCGAGCGCCTGCGGCGGGATGTACAGGTCGCGCGGCATGTGCGTGACCGGCTCGCCGTTGACGATCGCAAAAGGCATTTCGCCCTGCTCCGGCGCAGGCGTGATCACCGCCGGAGCCGGAGGATTCGAGACGACGACTTTCAGGTAAGGCTTGCTCATTCGTTTCGCAGGTGCATGGCGCGGCGCACGTCATCGAGCGTATGCCGCGCCGATTCGCGCGCCTTCTCGGCGCCCTCCGCCACCAGATTCTTGACCAGATCGGGGTGATCCTGGAAGTCCTTCGCGCGTTCGCGCATGCCGGTGACCTCGGCCACGACCTTGTCGATCAGCGGCTGCTTGCACTCCAGGCAACCGATGCCGGCGCTGCGGCAGCCCGCGGCCGCCCATTCCTGCGTCTTCTCGTCGGAGTAGATGCGATGCAGGTCGAACACCGGGCATTTGGCCGGATCGCCAGGATCCGTGCGCCGCACGCGCGCCGGATCGGTCTGCATGGCCTTGAGCTTGCGCACGACGCTGTCCGGATCTTCACGCAGGCCAATCGTGTTGCCATACGACTTGGACATCTTGCGCCCATCGAGGCCCGGCACCTTCGGGCTCGCCGTGAGCAGCACCTGCGGCTCGGGCAGGATGCTGACGCTGGTGCCTTCCAGGTAGCCAAGCAGCCGCTCGCGGTCGGCGACCGTAATGCGCGTGTTGCCGCTGACCAGCGTGCGTGCGCGCTCCAGGGCGCTTGGGTCGCCCTTCTCCTGGAATTGCTTGCGCAGCTGCCGATACAGCGTGATGTTTCGTCCCCCGAGTTCCTTGACGGCTCGTTCGGCCTTGGCCTCGAAGTCCGGTTCCTGGCCGTACAGATTGTTGAACCGCCGCGCGACTTCGCGCGTGAACTCCACGTGCGCGACCTGGTCTTCGCCGACCGGCACGAACGCGGGCCGGTAGATCAGGATGTCTGAAGTCTGCAGCAACGGATAACCGAGGAATCCGTAGGTCGCGAGGTCCTTCTCGCGCAGCTGTTCCTGCTGGTCCTTGAAACTGGGGACGCGCTCGAGCCAGCCGAGCGGCGTGATCATCGACAGCAGCAGGTGCAGTTCGGCGTGCTCGGGCACGTGCGATTGCACGAACATCGTGGCGACGCCGGGGTTCAACCCCGCCGCAAGCCAGTCGATGACCATCTCGTGGATCAGCTCCTGCAGTTCGGCCGTGTTGTCGTAGTCCGTCGTCAGCGCGTGCCAGTCGGCGACGAAGAAATAACACTCGTATTGGTATTGCAGGTCGACCCAGTTTCGCAGCGCACCGTGGTAGTTGCCCAGGTGCAGCGCTCCGGTTGGGCGCATACCGGACAGCACGCGCCGGGCTTGCGGCGTGGAACTCATCCGCCGGCATTATACCGGCCGCGGCCGCGGCCGTCCCGTGGCCTAGACCCCATGGATAGTGAATCCGGGCAATTGGCCGCGCCCCTGCCGCAGGATCACAGGGGGCGATACGGCCAGGTCGACCACCGTCGTGGGAGTCAATCCGCAGCTGCCTGCATCGAGCACCGCATCGATCTGGTGTTCGAGCCGAGCGCGGATCTCGTGGCCGTCGTTCAGCGGCACGTCCTCGCCCGGCAGCAGCAACGTCGAACTCATCAATGGCTCGCCGAGTTCGGCGAGCAGCGCATGCGCCACCGGATGGTCCGGCACGCGAATGCCGATCGTGCGACGTTGCGGATGCTGCAAGCGGCGTGGCGTTTCGCGCGTCGCCGGCAGCAGGAAGGTGAACGGTCCTGGGGTGGCGGCTTTCAGCAAGCGGAATTGCCAGGTGTCGACACGCGCATACCGGGCGATTTCGGCGAGGTCGCGGCAAACCAGCGTGAAGTGATGGTGCTTGTCGGCCTGGCGCAGCCGGCGTATGCGCTCGAGCGCCGCAGCGTCGCCGATGTGGCAGCCGAGCGCGTAGCAGCTGTCGGTGGGGTACGCGATCAGGCCGCCCTTGCGCAGGATCTGCACGGCCTGCCGGATGAGGCGCAACTGCGGGTTCTGCGGGTGCAATTCGAAATACTGGCTCAAGCAGCTAATATACGCGGCCCAAACGCTTAGGACCCCGATGCAAGCCTTGCTCAATTTCCTGCCCCTGGCGGCGTTCATGCTCTGCTACAAGCTGGGCGGCATCTACGCGGCAACCGTTGCGTTGATGGCCTCGATGTTGTTGCTGGCGCTCATCGACTACCTGCGCCTTCGCCGTGTCTCAGGAATGCACGCACTCAGCACCGTGCTGGTGCTGGTGTTCGGCGGCGCGACCCTCCTGTTCCACGATCCGCGTTTTCTGAAGCTGAAACCGACTTTGCTTATGTGGTTGCTCGCGCTCGCTTTCCTCGGCAGCCAGTGGATCGGCCGCATGCCGCTCGTGCAGCGCATGCTCGAGCCTGCGCTTCCGCCCGGCACCAGCCTGACGCGCGAGCGCTGGTTGCGTGTCAATCTCGTCTGGGTTGTTGCCTACCTGGTACTGGGCGCGCTCAATCTGTACGTGGCGCGTGTCGCGAGTGAGCAGGCCTGGGTGTACTTCAAGGTATTCGGACTGACGATTGCGCTGGCATTGCTCGCGATGGGCCAGGCGTTGTGGCTCCATCGCGGCCAGGCCGCCAGCGTGGATATACGGACATGACGCGTGCCGTTGCTGCCAGCGAACGGGTTGAACGAATCCGCACGGTGGTGCAGGATGCGCTCCGCCCCGTGCGGCTGGAGATCCGTGATGACAGCGCCGCGCATGTCGGCCACGCCGGCGGCGGCGGCAAGGGGCACTTTAAGGTGCTGATCGTGTCTGAGCTTTTTTCCGGGAAGTCGCGCTTGCAGCGCCATCGGCTCGTGCACGAAGCCCTGGGCGCGCTGCTGGAAACCGACATCCATGCGTTGGTGCTCAATGCGAAAGCGCCTGAAGAAGTTTCTTAATTTATTGATGTAACTCTATGAGAAGTAATATGAAAGTTTTCACATTCACGGCCATTGCCGCGCTCACGCTGCTGTCGGCCTGCACCCCGAAGGCTGCCCAGGCACCGGCCAATGATGCCGCAGGCAAGACCGTCGCGACCGTCAACGGGAAGGCGTTGCCAAGCGTGCAGTTCGACTTTTTCTCGCAGACCGTCGCGGGCAAGCCGCCGTCGGAGCTGACAGGCGAACAGCGCTCGCAGCTGCTCGATACGCTAATCCGAGCCGAGGTGGTCGCGCAGCAGGCCGAGAAAGACGGGCTCGACAAGCAAGGCGACGCACCGCAGTCGTTGGCGATGATGCGCCTGCAGGTGCTCGAGCGCGCCTCGATGGCGAACTATCTCAAGGACCGCAAGCCTACCGATGCCGAACTGAAGGCCGAATACGACTCGCAGGTCGCCGCCATGCCGAAGACGCAATACAAGGCGCGCCACATACTCGTGAAGACGCGTGAGGAAGCGGACGCGATCATCGCCGAGCTAAAGAAGGGCGCGAAGTTCGAGAAGCTCGCGGCCGACAAGTCGCTCGACAATTCACGCACCAATGGCGGTGACCTTGGATGGTTCGGTCCCAACAACATGGTCAAACCCTTTGTCGATGCGGTCGCTGCGCTGAAGAAAGGCGAAACCACGAGCGCTCCGGTGCAGACCGAATTCGGTTGGCATGTCATCCGGCTCGACGATACGCGCGCGATCACGCCGCCGACCTTCGAAGCCGCGAAGGAAAAGATCGAGCAGATCGTCCAGGCGAAGAAGTTCAAGACCTATGAAGACGGCCTGATGGCGGCGGCCAAGGTCGAAAAATCATCCTAGGACGAGTCCTCCTAGGATAAGTGCACCGCGAGCAGTTGCCTGAAGACCGCTATGCCTTCGGGCACGCTGCCCTGCTGGTTTGCGCGATAGCCCGGCGCCGCAAGGCCGCGCTGTGTCGATGAGGCGAGATCGATGTCGAGGCGCAATGCATCGGCGCGACGGCTTCGAAGGCCTGCGCCCTGCTCCACCGTGCGCGCATCTACATCGCGGTAGCTGTATTCGAAGCACTGCCAGCGGCTGTGTCCTGCCGCCAACGGCACGACCTGGATCGCGCTGATGCCATCCGGGCGCCACTCCAGCAGGATGTTGGGCCACAGATAGACTCTCCTCCACGGCGCGCCTTGCGCCTCGGCCGGCAGCGCCTGCCATCGCAGCTGCTGGCTCGACAGGTCGAGCTTCAGTTCGGGTAGCGCAAAATCCTGGACGCCGCCCTGCACGTCGTGCTCGGGCATGCGGTGCAAGAGCAGCTGCTCGACAGCGAGTTTCCAATCCGCGGGTACCTCGTGCTCGGTGAAATCGGCCGAATCCTGGAGGGCGTGGGCGACTTCGCTGTGACTGATCCGCGGCACAGCGGGCGCGATGCCGGCCGCCGTCGCACCCGCGATGCCGGCGGACGCGACGAACAGCAAACCGCTCGCGGTCGCGAGCTCGAGCGGCACTAGTCCACCGCTAAGCAGCGGATCGACGCTCGCTCCATCAAGTGCGAAACCAAGCCGATGCAACGGACAACTGATTGCGCCAGCGAGCCTGCCACGGCGAGCCAGCACCAGCGCATGCGGTTGGTTGGGGCAGCTGTTCGCGAAAGCGCGCGAGCGCGCGGAATCGCGCACGATGAGCGCGCGCATCGTGGCCAGTTCAATGGTCAGGTAGTCGCCGCGCGCGCGCAGTTCCTGCGAATGGCCCGCGAGCTGCCAGGCCGGAGCGAAACAGCGTGCGCGTTCTTCAGCGAAGCGCCGTTCCGGCGGCAGCCCATCGCGGCCGCCCGCCGCGCCATGCGCCGGAAAATGGCCGGGAAAGACCGAGGACAAGTACGCCATGCAGCGCTGCCGTGCGGTGGCGCGATCGATGTTCTCCTCTGCCTGGAACGCAAAACCCTGCCACAACACCTCGAGCACGCCGATCAGGCCCAGCGATACGGCATCGGCATCGAGTTGCGTCTGGCCGCTGTGTTCAATCATGCGTTCGACCAGTTCCAGCACGAGGTCGGCGAACCGATCGTCCTTCTGGCCGCAGATATCCTGGTATTCCTGCCGCGCAGTGGCTTCGCCCCAGAACGCGTACCACACCGACACCTTGCGCGTGCTCGCGACCGCCGCATCGAGATAGAGTTCGACCAGTTTCGTCAGCGCCTGCACCGGCGAATGGCGCAGATTTCCGACCGGGTCGAGCACCAGCTGCTCGAACTCGGTGGCGAGGAAGCGTAGCGAGGCGACCAGCATGGCGCCCTTGGACTTGAAGTAGAATCGCACGATGCCCGGCGACAACTTCGCGATGGCCACGACCCTGGCCACTGTCGTACGCGACGGTCCGTAGATATGCAGCGCGGAAATGCAGGCGTCGATCAGCCGCTGCCGCTGGCGCGTGGCCGACAGGCGATGGCGCGGTGCGCTGGCCGCGGCGCGGCGGGGCCGGCTGCGCCGCGCGCTCAAACTGATGGACCCGGCATGGCGGATTGCCGCCCCGACGACAAGCTCAAGCCGCTTCTGGCATAGTCACCCATCAGATGAACCGCGGCAGGCATCGACGTTGGCTGATCATCGCGCCGCCGATGTTGTTCCTGCTGGTGTTCTTCCTGATTCCGTTTGGCTTTGCGTTGACCATCAGTTTCGCGCAGACCGCCATTCGTGTCCCGCCGTACACCGATGTCCTGTCGATGGACGCGCATCATCATCTTCGCGTTGCGATGCACCTGGATAACTACCGCTATTTGCTCACCGACAAGGTGTATGCCCTCTCCTACTTATATTCACTGAAAACCGCGTTCTTTTCCACGCTCATTTGCCTGCTAGTGGGCTACCCGATGGCCTACGGTATTTCGCGCACGTCGCGCAGCACGCAGAGCATCCTGCTGCTGATCATCATCCTGCCGTTCTGGACTTCATTCCTGCTGCGCGTCTATGCGCTCGAAGGCATCATCCGCGAGAACGGACTGCTGAACCAGGCGCTGCTGTGGATGGGACTGATCCACCAACCGCTGAAGATCATGCACACGACCGCGGCGGTCTACATCGGCATCATTTACTCATACCTGCCGTTCATGGTGCTGCCGCTGTTCGCGACGCTGGAAAAACTCGATCGCAGCCTGCTCGAAGCCTCCGCCGACCTCGGTAGCCCGCCGTGGCGCGCATTCCTCGATGTGACGCTGCCTTTGTCCATGCCGGGCGTCATCGCCGGATCGATGCTGGTGTTCATTCCCGCGATCGGCGAATTCGTCATCCCCTCGCTCCTCGGCGGCGCGAACAACCTGATGATCGGCCGCGTGCTCTGGGATGAATTTTTCGGCAACCGCGACTGGCCGGTGGCCTCCGCGGTTGCCGTGGTGTTCCTGGTGTTCCTCGTCGGTCCGATCGCCATCTACCAGCACTACCAGAACAAGCAGCTCGAGGCGCAGCCATGAACGAGCGACCGCCGTCGATGCTGATGACGGTGCTGGGCATCGGCATCGCGCTGCTGTACATCCCGATGCTGGTCATGATCGGCTATTCGTTCAATGCTTCGTCGCTGGTCGGCATTTGGGGCGGATTTTCCACGCGCTGGTACCAGGAGCTGATGCACAACGACCAGTTGGTGTCGGCGGCATGGCTGTCGTTGCGCATCGGCTTCGTTGCCGCGACCTCGGCCATGGTGCTGGGCACGTTGGCGGCCATCGCGCTGGTTCGTTTCAATCAATTCCGCGGCCGCTTTGCGCTCACCGCCATGGTGAATGCGCCGCTGGTGATGCCCGAAATAATCACCGGCATCACGCAGCTGCTGCTGCTGATCTCGATGCTGCACCTGTTCGGCTGGCCGCACCGCGGCTTCCTGACCATTGTGCTGGCGCACACGACCTTCTGCACGGCCTATGTCACGATCACCGTGCAATCGCGGCTCGCGAGCGCCGACCGCTCGCTGGAAGAAGCGGCAATGGATTTGGGCTCCGGTCCGGTGCGCGCCTTCATCGATACGACGCTGCCGATCATCGCGCCGGCCCTGGCCAGCGGTTGGCTCCTGAGCTTCACGCTTTCGCTTGATGACCTGGTGATCTCGAGCTTCGTGTCCGGTCCCGGCGCGAGCACGTTGCCGATGGTGATCTTTTCGAAGGTAAAGCTGGGCGTCAGCCCCGACATCAATGCACTGGCGACGCTGATCATCGCCACGGTCGGCGTCGGCGTGCTGGTTGCCGGCGTGCTGATGCGCCGCGCCGACCAGCAGCGCATGCGCGA
>JBOHZW010000245.1:0-6652 GCA_050738715.1 Steroidobacteraceae bacterium
GAGCAGACCGTGGCGCGGCGCTTGGCCGTTTACGATGAACAGACGCGGCCGTTGATCGAACACTACCGCTCGCAAGGCTTGTTGCGCAGTGTCGATGCGCAGGGCGCTGTCGATGATGTGACGGCGCGGCTCGTGGCGGTGCTCAAGCCGGCCGCGGCGCACACTGCGCCCGCGCGTGCATCGGCGGCGAAAAGCACACCGAAACGCGCTCCGAAACGCCGCACGAAGCCGAAGCCAAAGACCAAGGCAAAAAGGAAGCCGGCTGCGCAGCGAGTGCGCAAGGCCATACGCAAGCAGGTTCACAAGAAGCAACGCAAGGCGCGCAAGCCAGCGCGGAAGGCGACCCGCGCAAAATCGCGGCGTTAGGGCCTAAAGCACCCTCAGCAATTCGAGCCCGACTGCGTCGCGGCGCCAGCCGCGCAGCAAAGCTCCGTCGCGTTCGCCGCGCACGAGCGCCTCGAGTTCGCGGCGCGTCGCCAGCACTTCCGGAGCCAGTTGCAGCGTGCCGGCCACGCGTCGAGAAATATCCGCCAGTCGTGCAACCTGTTCGAGTTGCTGCGTGTCCGGGCGCCGGCGTTGCGGGAGCGGCGCGGCAGGATCAGGGACCGCCGCGGCGCCGACCAGTTCGAGGATCTGCGCACCGCTGTTGGCGCGAATGCCGTCCGGCAGTTCACGGATGCGCTCCAGCGCGGCGGGATCGCGCGGCACCTGCAGCACGATGTCGCGCAGCGCGGCATCCGGCAGGATCCAGCCGCGCGGACGATCGGACGTCATGGCGCGGCGTTCGCGCCAGGCGGCCAGCGACTGGGCCAGCCGTTGTCGGTGCGAGTCGAGATCGGCAAAGGTCTTGATGCGCAGCCACGCCTGCTCCGGATCGACCACATACGCATCGTTGCCGATCTCCGCCATCTCCTCATCGAACCAGCCGCTGCGCCCGAGTTGTCCAAGCCGTTGCGTTAGTTGCTCGCGCAGCGGCGGCAGGTGGCGCACGTCATCGAGCGCGTAGTCGATCTGCGCGGCGGACAGAGGTCGCCGCGACCAGTCGGTGCGCGTCTGGCTCTTGTGCAGCTCAATGCCGAGCACCTGGCGCACGAGCTCCGCGTAGCCAACCTGCGCCGGAAATCCCGCCAGCGCCGCGGCGACCTGCGTATCGAAGACATTGCGCACCGTGCCGACCGCGGGCGCGAGCACTTCCATGTCCTGCCGCGCGGCGTGCAGGATCTTGCACGGCCGGGGTGCGTCCATTAGCGGACGCAAGGCATCAAGCGAAGGCAACGCCAGTGGATCGACGCAGACGGCGAGTGCGGCGGAGCCGAGCTGCACCAGGCACAGCTGCGCGTAGTACGTGCGTTCGCGCATGAACTCGGTGTCGAGGCCTACTGCGTCGAGCTCGGAAAGTGCGGTGGCGACGGCGTCCAACTTGGCGCTATCGGTGATCGGTGCTGCTGAGATGACTCACTCCTGCAAGCCTCGTGGCCGGTCGCGCACGGGCGCACGTGTACAATCGCCGTGATTATGCACGTCCACATACTCGGCATTTGCGGAACTTTCATGGGCGGCGTCGCCGCAATTGCGCGTGGCGCCGGCCATCGCGTCAGCGGCTCGGACCGCAACGTTTATCCGCCGATGAGCACGCAGCTCGCCTCGCTCGGCATCGAATTGACGCAAGGCTATGGCGCCGAGCAGCTCGAGACGCGGCCCGATGTCGTCGTCGTGGGCAATGTCTGTTCGCGCGGGATGCCGGTGGTTGAAGCGCTGCTCGAGAGCGGCATCCCGTACGTGTCGGGGCCGGAATGGCTCGCGCGTGAAGTGCTGGCCGACCGCTGGGTTTTGGCGGTCGCCGGCACGCACGGAAAAACCACGACCGCGTCCATGCTGGCCTGGATACTGGAAGACGCCGGGCTGGCGCCGGGATTCCTGATCGGCGGCATTCCCGGCAACTTCAACATGAGCGCGCGGCTCGGCAACGCGCCGTTCTTCGTCATCGAGGCCGACGAATACGACACCGCTTTCTTCGACAAGCGCGCCAAATTCGTGCACTACCACCCGCGCACGCTGGTGTTGAACAACCTGGAGTTCGACCACGCGGACATCTATGTGGATCTCGCCGCAATCGAACGGCAATTCCACCATCTCGTGCGCACCGTGCCGGGAAGCGGCCGATTGCTCGTCAATGGCGCCGATGCCAATCTTGAACGCGTGCTCGCGATGGGCTGCTGGAGCGGCGTCGAATATTTCGCGCGGGAGCGCGCGGCGGCGGCCGGCGAGCGGCCTTTCTGGTCGACGCAACTGGAATGCAGGAGCGACGGGTCTGCGTTTCCAGTGCTTCTCAACGGCAAGGCCTGCGGCGAAGTGCGCTGGCCGCTGATCGGATTGCACAACGTCGACAACGCGTTGGCCGCAATCAGCGCGGCCCGCCATGCCGGCGTGCCGCCGGAACGTGCCTGCGAGGCGCTCGGGAAATTCAGCGGCGTGCGCCGCCGCATGGAACTGCGCGGCGCGGCGGCCGGCGTGCAGGTGTATGACGACTTCGCGCACCATCCAACCGCGATCGCCACGACGCTCGAGGGCCTGCGCCGCCGCGTCGGCAACCAGCGCATCGTCGCGGTGCTCGAGCCGCGCTCGAACACGATGCGCGCTGGCGTGCACACCGACACACTGGCCGCATCGCTCGCCGACGCCGACAGCGTGTGGCTCTACGCGCCCGCCGATCTGGGCTGGGATGCGGCCACCGTGCTGGCGCCGCTCGGCACGCGCGCGCACCTCGCGCGCGACCTCGAATCGCTGCTGGCAGGATTGACGGGCGAGCTGCGTGCGGGCGATCACGCGCTGCTGATGAGCAACGGCGGATTCGGTGGCTTGCACGATCGATTGCTCGCGGCGTTGAACGCCAGCGCGGGCGGCGGCTGAAACCGACGGCAACGCGGTGAGCGAGCTGCCACTTTTCCCGCTGCGCACGGTGCTGTTCCCGGGCGGACTGTTGCCGCTGCGCATTTTCGAAGCGCGTTACGTCGATATGGTCGGCCGCTGCATGCGCGAAGCCGGTGAATTCGGCGTGCTGCTGATCAGCAGCGAATCAAGAAGCGAAGCCGGGCCGATCGGCGATCTGGCCGCCATTGGCACCAGTGCGCGCATCGTCGATTTCCACGCATTGCCGGATGGCCTGCTCGGCCTCATGTGCCGCGGCGCGCGCCGATTCAGGCTGCGCTCGCGCCGCGTGCAGCCCGATGGCCTGTACATCGGCGACGTGGAGTGGCTCGCCGAGCCGGCGCCCAGCGCTATCGCTGCCGAACACGTTCCGCTGACCCGGCTGTTGCGGCGCGTCCTCAAGGAACTCGGCGACACCGCGCGGCATCTCGATGCCGATTTCGACGATGCCGGCTGGGTATCCAATCGATTGGCGGAATTCCTGCCGCTGGAGCGCAGCGCGCAACAACAGTTACTGGAAGTGGACGATCCGCAGCAGCGCATGCGCGCACTGGCGCCGCTGATTGAGGTTCCGCCGGAAACGGGCGGCGCTAGCTAGCCGCCGGCCGCGCGCTGGGCCGAGTCGGCGCCGGTGTGCAAGTCGACGCGCAACACTTCGGTATCGATCGTGCCATCGGCGCGCAACGTGAGCCGCCGGTAGCCCGGCGGACTCGGATCGATGGCGAACTGGTCGGAGTGCGGCAGAAACTGCGCACAGGTCGAGGGCACAGCCAGCAAGCGCACGCCCTTGCGCCGAGAATCGTAGGACTGGTGCACGTGGCCCCAGGCTATGGCGCGCAGCTGCGAATAGCGGTCGGTGACTGCGAAGAATTCGTCGGCGTTCTGCAGCGCGACCGAGTCGAGCCAGCGGCTCGCCATACGCACCGGGTGATGATGCAGGCTGACGAACACGTGGCGCTCGCCGGCGCTTGCCAGCGCCGCATCGAGCCGCGCCAGTTCGGCGGCGCTGATGCGACCGTGAGCCTGACCGGGCACGCAGCTGTCGAGCATGATAACGCGCCAGCTGCCCAGGTCGTGGTGACCGCAAATTGAAAAGGGTGCGACATCCAGCGCGCGCTGCATCGCGGCGAAATCGTCGTGGTTGCCCGGCAGGCACCAGACGGGCTTGCCCAGGTTTCCGAGCAGCTCGCGCACGGTCGCGTAGCCAGCCGAATCGTCGTTCACGAGATCGCCGGTCAGCAGCAGCGCGTCCGTATCCCAGTGGTGCGCGCGCGCGTGCCGCAATACGGCCTGAAGCGAGGCGCGCGTGACGATGCCGCGCAACGCGCGATCAGCCGCGCCGAACAGGTGCGGATCTGAGAGCTGCAACAGGCGGATCTCGGCATGCATGCGGCTAATACTACCGGCCGCGGCATTCGCTGCGGGTGAACTGTTTCAAGTTCGCGGCATTCACAGAAGGCTGGACTAAAGACGCGCTCCACAGTTCCAGCCACCCGTTTCCGATGATGTTAAACCGCGCCGCGGAACGCTTGTCGCCGTTCCGCGGCAGCGCCTGAGCAATGCGTCAATAACGGTAGTGGTCGGGTTTGAAGGGGCCGTGTAGGTCTACGCCTATATAGCGCGCCTGCGCGTCGCTCAGCGTCGTGAGCTGCGCATTCAGCTTCACGAGCTGGAGACGCGCCACTTTTTCGTCGAGATGCTTCGGCAGCACGTGCACTCCGACTGCGTACTGGCCGTGGCGGCTCCAAAGCTCGATCTGCGCCAGCACCTGGTTGGCGAACGAACTGCTCATGACATAGCTCGGATGCCCGGTGCCGCAGCCCAGGTTCACCAGCCGTCCCTCGGCCAGCAGGATGATGCGCCTGGACGGCTTGCCGCCCTCCGGCGGGAAAATCACGTGGTCGACCTGCGGCTTGATGTTCTCCCACTTGTACTGGCGGAGCGAGGCGCAATCGATTTCGTTGTCGAAGTGGCCGATATTGCACACGATCGCGTTGTTCTTCATCTGCTTCATGTGCTCGTGCGTCAGCACATGCAGGTTGCCCGTGGCGGTCACGAAGATATCGGCCTTGTCGCAGGCGTAGTCCATCGTGACGACGCGGAAGCCTTCCATCGCCGCCTGCAACGCGCAGATCGGATCGATCTCGGTGACCCAGACCTGCGCGGACAAGGCGCGCAACGCCTGCGCCGAGCCCTTGCCGACATCGCCATAGCCGGCGACGACGGCAATTTTGCCGGCCACCATGACATCGGTTGCGCGCTTGATGCCATCGACTAGCGATTCGCGGCAGCCGTACAGATTGTCGAACTTGCTCTTCGTCACCGAGTCGTTGACGTTGATGGCTGGAAAGGCGAGTTCGCCATCGCGCGCCATCTGGTACAGGCGCTTTACGCCAGTGGTGGTTTCTTCCGAGACGCCGCGCACCGCGCGCAGCCGCGTCGAGTACCAGTGCGGATCGCGCTTCAACGTCGCGGCGATGGAGGCGAACAGAAATTGCTCCTCTTCGCTGCCCGGATGGTCCAGCAGGCTCGCATCGCGCTCGGCCTTGCTGCCCAGGTGCAGCAGCAGCGTCGCATCGCCCCCGTCATCCAGGATCAGGTTTGCCTGGGTTGCATTCGGCCACTCGAAGATGCGATGCGTGAATTCCCAGTACTGCTCGAGTGTTTCGCCTTTGTAGGCGAACACCGGCGTGCCGCGCAGCGCAATCGCGGCCGCGGCATGGTCCTGCGTCGAAAAAATATTGCACGATGCCCAGCGCACTTCGGCGCCGAGCGCCTGCAGCGTCTCGATCAGCACCGCGGTCTGGATCGTCATGTGGAGCGATCCGGCGATACGCGCGCCGCGCAGTGCTTGCAGAGGGGCAAATTCCTCGCGGATTGCCATCAGACCGGGCATCTCGGTTTCGGCGATCGCGATTTCCTTGCGGCCCCAATCGGCGAGCGCAAGGTCGGCGACACGATAGTCGCGCGGTTCAGCAATGGGTTTGATGGCAGCGGTCATGGCGGCTCCAACTATTGTTTCTGGATCAAAGTTGTGAGCGCCGTTGGCTCCGTAGCCACGATCCACCAAGCCTGGCAGGGTCTGGCCCTGTCGCAACGCTCCTTGGTGCACCGCCGCGCGGATGGCCCGCGCGACAAATAATTATAGCGCGCGGCTCGATCGCCGCGCCAGACGCCGCCCCGCGGACATAAGCGCCTCGGCGCGATCAGTGCGCTCCCAGGTGAAGTCGGCTTCCTTGCGGCCGAAATGGCCGTAGGCGGCGGTCTGCTGGTAGATCGGCCGTGTCAGGTCGAGCATGACGCGCAATCCATACGGCGTCAGGTCGAAATGCCGGCGCACGAGTTCGGTCAGTTGTTCGCGGCTGAGCGCGCTGGTGCCGAACGCATCGACCATGATCGAGGTGGGCTCTGCAACGCCGATTGCGTACGAGACCTGCACCTCGCAGCGTTCGGCAAGACCGGCCGCGACCAGGTTCTTCGCCACATAACGCGCGGCGTAGGCCGCGGAACGGTCAACCTTGGAAGGATCCTTTCCGGAAAATGCGCCGCCGCCGTGGCGGGCGAATCCGCCGTAGGTATCGACGATGATCTTTCGTCCCGTCAAACCGCAATCGCCGACCGGTCCGCCGACGACGAAGCGTCCGGTCGGGTTGATGTGGTACTTGGTGTTCGAGTCCGTCATCTTGTAAGGCGCAAGAATCGGATCGATGATGTGTTTCTTGAC
>JBOHZW010000246.1:0-2128 GCA_050738715.1 Steroidobacteraceae bacterium
GCCGATCGCTATTCCGATCACGCGCCACTCATCATGGATTATGAGCTCTGACACCGCGGATCCGCGCAAGCCGGGGTTACGCGAGATCTTCGGCAACCGGAAACTGCTGATCATCATGGCGCTCGGCGCCGCGTCCGGATTCCCGAACCAGATCACCGAGAGCGCGCTGCAGGCCTGGTTGAAAGATGCCGGTCGCAGCAACACCAGCATCGGATTGCTCACCTACGTGGCGATTCCGTACCTGCTGAAATTCCTGTGGGCGCCGCTGCTCGATCGTTTTCCGTTGCCGCTGCTCGGGCGTCGGCGCGGCTGGTTGCTGGCGATACAGCTGTTTCTCGCGATCTCGATCGCTTCGCTGTCGATACAAAATCCCGCGGTGTCGCTATCGGCCGTGGCGATCACTGCATTGGTGATCGTGTTCTTCTCCGCATCGCAGGACATCGTCATCGATGCCTATCGCACCGACATCTCCTTGCCCGAGGAGCGCGGACTCGCGGCCGCGGCCAACAACCTGGGTTACCGCGCGTGCGCGTGGCTCGCGTTCGCGGCGGCGCTGATCGTCGCGGATTCCTTTGGCTGGCGCGCCGCGTTCCTGGTGCTCGCCGCGGCGATGGCTGCCTTCACGATTTTCACGTGGCTCGCGCCGGAGCCGGATTACCGCGCGCCGCCGCCGAGCACGCTGCGCCAGTCCGTCATCGTGCCGTTGCGCGAGTTGCTCGGCTCGCCGGGTGCGCTCGGACTCATCGTGCTGATCGTCACGTTCAAGATCGGCGGCGCGATGGCGCTGAAGTTGTTCACGCCATTCCTGATCGATCTCGGTTTCAGCAAGACCGAGATCGGCCTGGTCGCGAAAGCAGTGCTGACTACGAGCGCGATCGCCGGCGGCGTGCTCGGCGGACTTTGGATGGTGCGCCTGGGGCTGCTGCGCTCGATGCTGCTGTTCGGCGTGCTGCAGACCGTGACGATACTGGCGTTTTATTTGCTGGCGATCACCGGCAAGAGTTTTCCGTTGATGATCGCGGCGACGGCGATCGAAAACCTGACCGCGGCGATGGGCAACATTGCCGAGGTGGCGTTGATCATGGCGCTGTGCAACTCGCGTTTCAGCGCCTTCGAGTATGCGCTGCTGTCGGTGCTGGCACTGCTCCCGCGTTACCTGCTCGGCGGGCCGGCCGGCTGGCTTGCCGATCATGGCGGCTGGAGCACCTACTACATCGTGACCTTCCTGGTTGGCATTCCGGGACTCGCGATGGTGTGGGTGATGCGCCATCGCATCGCCGCACTCGATGTCAGGCGGTGACCGAGATCGATCTCACGCGCGTGCTGTGCCGCGTCGATGAACTCGCCGCGACCGGCTGCCGCGAATTTTCACTGGGCGGCGGCGACTGGCCGGTGCGCGGTTTCATCGTGCGCGTCGGCACCGCGGTGCACGCCTACCTCAATCGATGCGCGCACATGGCATTGCCGCTGAACATGCTGCCCAACCGGTTCCTGACGCACGATGGCAGTCTGATCCTGTGCACGGCACACGGCGCGCTGTTCGAAAAATCGACCGGGCTGTGCGTGGCCGGACCGTGTCCGGGGCAATCGCTGACGCGCGTGCCGATCGAAGTGGCCGCGGGCTGCGTTATGCTCGCCGCAGAAGTCGACGTCGCCGCACTGGCCGCGCGCTACGCCTGAAACGGCTTATTCGAACAGGTCGAGGCCTTCCAGCCGATCTGCGCGCAGACGCCGATCTTCCTGGTCGAAGGGATCGGCATCGACGCGGACCTCGTCTTCGGGCTCGACGTCGACCGAGCCACTCCAGTCTTCCGGCGCCTCGGCTTCCTCAATCGCACCGCTCGCGCGCTGCGAACGCCAGTCGTCGAAATCGAATTCCTCGACGGTGCCATCGAAGTACTGCACCTCGACCGTGCCGTCGCCGGCATCGAAGGCCACGACCTCGAGCAACTCACCGCTGCTCAAGCGATACCAATCACCGACGCCGGGATGCTGCATGTTCATGGCGATGCCTCTTGCCGTCGATGTTGCTCCCGACATCGGTGGGGATCAAGCGATATTCATGGCCAATTTTTTCTGATGCGCCGCGTCAGCTAACTCGCTGGTAAGTCATGTCGCACACGCCGTG
>JBOHZW010000247.1:0-4924 GCA_050738715.1 Steroidobacteraceae bacterium
GATTAGACCTGCTCGCCGCGGGCACGAAGATCGGCGACGACCGCTTCGATGCCGAGCTTGTCGATCGTGCGCAGCCCGTTGCCCGAGATGCGCAGGCTCACCCAGCGCTTCTCGGACTCGAGCCAGAAACGCTGCTGGTGGAGGTTGGGCAGGAAACGCCGCTTCGTGCGATTGTTCGCATGCGAGACGTTGTTGCCGACAACCGGCCGCTTACCGGTGACTTGGCAGACGCGGGACATTACACTGATCCTTATAAATCAACGGCTTGGAAGGAGTTCGGCCCGCCAAGCAATGAACGAAGGGCGGGCTTTATACCAGTCTCCGGCACGGCCGGCAACTCACGCCGCCGGCGCCGCTGCAATGCTACAGCAGACCGCGTTCGCAGAACGACAGGCAGCCATTGTCGCCGACAATGCAGTGATCGAGCACGCGGATATCGACCAGCGCCAGTGCCTCGCGCAGCCGCGCCGTGATCAGCTCATCGGCCTGGCTGGGCTCGGCGATTCCTGACGGGTGATTGTGCGCAAGGATCACCGCCGCCGCATTGCGCCGCAGTGCCTGCTTGACGACTTCGCGTGGATGCACGCTGGCGCCGTCGATCGTGCCGCGAAATAGTTCATCGAAGGCAATCAATCGGTGCCGATTGTCGAGATGCAGGCAGCAGAACAGCTCGTGCGGCTGGTCACGGAGCCGTGAGATGAGGAACCGGTGCGTTGCGGCCGGGGAATCAAGCAACGGGCCGCTGCGCATCGCCTCGGCATAGTGGCGTCGCGCCAGCTCGAGTGCCGCCTGCATCCGGCAATAACCGGCCTCGCCGAGCCCCGGTGCCGCCAGCAGTGCCGCGCGGTCGGCGCTTAGCAATTGGCGCAATGAATGATGCGTGGCCAGCAGGCCGCGGGCCAGGTCGACGACGTTGCTGCCGCGCAGCCCCGAACCGCCCAGCAGGACTGCCAGCAGTTCCGCGTCGGACAGCTGCTGGGCGCCGGCAGCCAGCAGTTTCTCTCGCGGGCGCTCCTGGCTGGGCCATTGCTGCAGGTTCATGCGACAGATTCTTGGGGGTCATGGCCGTTGCATGCGATGGACATATCGGGTGGGCATGGCATGAAACGCCGGGGCTGGCCGATAATGTGCGCATGCGTGGCAAACACGTCCTGCTCGGTGTGACCGGCGGCATCGCCGCCTACAAGAGTGCCGAACTGGTGCGCCGCCTGGTCGAACGCGGCGCCGAAGTGCAGGTCGTCATGACGCCCGCGGCGCGTGAATTCATCGGCGCGACGACTTTCCAGGCGCTCTCCGGCCGGCCAGTGCGCGACAGCCTGTGGGATGCCGCCGCTGAAGCCGCGATGGGCCATATCGAACTCGCGCGCTGGGCCGACCTGGTTCTGGTCGCGCCGGCGAGCGCTGATTTCCTCGCGCGCCTCGCCGCAGGCCGCGCCGATGACCTGCTCGCGACCTTGTGCCTGGCGACGAGCGCGCCGATCGTCGTCGCGCCGGCGATGAACCAGCAGATGTGGGCGAACGCCGCGACGCAAACGAACATGGCGACGCTCGCGCAGCGAAAGATCCGTGTCATGGGTCCCGCGATCGGCGACCAGGCCTGCGGCGAAGTCGGTCCGGGACGCATGCTCGAACCCACCGATATCGCCGACCTCATCGAACCACTGCTCGTCGACCCCGGTCCTTTCACCGGCAAGCGCGTGCTGATCACGGCCGGCCCGACGCGCGAATGCATCGATCCGGTGCGTTTCGTCAGCAACCGCAGCTCGGGAAAAATGGGATATGCAGTCGCGCAGGCCTTTCAGGCCGCCGGCGCCGAGGTCGTGCTGGTGGCCGGCCCCGTCGCGCTGCCGACGCCGGCCGGCGTGCGCTGCGTGTGCGTCGAGAGCGCAGAGCAGATGCACGCGGCGGTGCGCAGCGAATTGCCGGGGACGCACGTGTTGGTCGCGACCGCAGCGGTTGCCGATTACCGCCCGGTCGAAGTGGCCGACCGCAAAATCAAGAAGAAAACCGAAACGCTGACGCTCGAGATGACGCGCACCACCGATATCCTGGCGAGCGTCGCTTCGGATTCAAAGCGCCCCTTCGTCGTCGGATTTGCAGCCGAAACCGATTCGGTCGAGCAACACGCGCGCGAAAAGCTGCTGCGCAAGAACCTTGACATGATCTGCGCCAACGAAGTCGGCACTGCGAAGGCTTTCGATTGCGAGGACAACGCGCTGCTCGTGCTGTGGCGCGGCGGCGGCCGTGCCGAACTGGCGCGCGCACCGAAGCGCGAGCTCGCCACCGCGCTGGTGGCGCTGGTCGCGGCGCAATACACGGCGAGCATGAACCTTGGCTGACGCGCAGCGCCGCGCGCTACAGGTGCGCATCCTCGATCCGCGCATCGGCCGCGAGTTTCCGTTGCCGGCCTACGCCACGGCCGGCTCCGCGGGCCTCGACCTGCGTGCCTGCATCGACGCGCCGCTCATGCTCGAACCGGGCCGCGCGGAACTCATTGCCACGGGCATGTCGATTCACGTCGAGGATCCGGGACTCGCGGCGGTGATCCTGCCGCGCTCCGGGCTGGGCCACAAGCACGGCATCGTGCTCGGCAATCTCGTTGGGCTGATCGATTCCGACTACCAGGGGCCACTGATGGTGTCCTGCTGGAATCGAGGCTCGAGCGCTTATACGGTGCAGCCCGGCGAGCGCATCGCGCAGCTTGTCGTCGTGCCGGTGGTGCAAGTCGAGATGCAGATCGTCAACGAATTCGCCGCCAGCGATCGCGGCAGCGGCGGCTTCGGGCATAGCGGACGCTAACCTTGTGAGCCCCGCGTAGTAAGCTCGCGGAAGCGGGCGATGTCCGCCTCGAACTGCGCGCGCACCGAGAGCTGTTCCTGCTGGTGCCGGTCCATCGAACGATGCTGCGTCTTCACTTCGTTCGAGGCGCGCACCAGCTGTTCGGCCAGGTCGTCCGGCATGCGTCGCGCATCGGGCTTGGTGTTGTAGGGCTTGAACAGCAGCGCGCGCTGCTGCAGCGTTTTCAATCGCCCGTCGAGCGAATCGATGTACGCGGCGGTCGCCTTGATCTGGCCGTCGATCTGCTCGAGCCGCTCGTCGCGCAGCCGCTCGATATCCTTGGTCGACGTGTACGTGGTCAGCAGGAAATGGTCATGCTGCGCCTTGTCTTCGACGGCCTGCTGGCGCTTGCGGTCATCGGCCTGCTGCTGCGCGTTTTTCTCGGCGTCGACGCGCTGGACTTCGACACCCTGGTTGTTCAGCACGCGCCGTTCCTGTTGCGCGTACTCGGGCGGCACGGCATCGCCATAGTGGCGTTCGCCATTCTTGTCGAGCCAGCTATAGTTCTGGTGCGACGTGGTCGTGTCGGCCGCACGGGCGGGCACAGATAGCAGCATGACCGCCGCCACCAGCGCCGCTAGAGCCAACGCCGCTGCGCCGCGGCGCTCAATTCTGATTATGTCCGGCACTGCGCCCATCACTTCTATTGTACCGCAATCCCGTATTGCGCCCGGTAGGCGCGGAGCGAGGCCAATTGCGCCGGCTCGAAGCCGCGTGCGCCGCGGGCAGCCAGCGCGTCGATCAGGCCGCTTAAGCTAAGGATGCTCACGCAGCGCATTCCGTACAGCAGTTCGACCTCCTGCACCGCCGAACGTTCGCCCTGGCCGCGCTCCTGCCGGTCGAGCGCGAGAGCGACGCCAACGGGTTCGGCGCCCGCATCCCGGATCAGTTCGATCGATTCGCGGATGGCTGTGCCGGCGGTGATCACATCATCGACGATGACGACCCGCCCCTTGAGCGGGCTGCCGACGATCAGGCCGGATTCGCCGTGCGACTTCGCTTCCTTGCGATTGAATGCCCACGGCAGGCTTCGCCCCTCGTGCTCGGAAAGCGCGATCGCGCAGGCGCTTACCAGTGGAATGCCCTTGTACGCAGGGCCGAACAGCATCTCGAACGCCAGCCCCGAGCGGGCGAGGGCAGCGGCGTAGCAGCGCCCGAGGCGGGCCAGGGCCACGCCGTCGTTGAACAGTCCGGCATTGAAGAAATAAGGGCTGACGCGTCCGGATTTCAGCGTGAACTCGCCAAAGCGCAAGGCCTGATATTCGAGGGCCAGGGCCAGGAAATCCTGCTGGTAGTCGCGCATGCGCGGCAGGCTATCATGTCCCCATGCGCATCATTACGCTCAACGTCAACGGCATCCGTTCGGCGGCCGCCAAGGGATTGTTCCCGTGGCTTGCGCAGCAGGACGCCGACGTGATCTGCCTGCAGGAAGTGCGCGCGCACGAGTCACAGTTCGAGGGACACGACATCTCGCTGCCCGGTTACCACGCGGCCTACCATCCAGCCGAACGACCAGGCTATTCCGGCGTCGCGCTTTTTTCGCGGCAGAAGCCGACACGGCTGTTGCGCGGCTTCGGCAATCGCGAGTTCGATGGCGAGGGCCGCTATCTCGAGGCGCAATTTCCCGGCATCTCCGTCGTGTCGCTGTACCTGCCGTCCGGTTCTTCCTCCCCTGAGCGACAGGCCTCGAAGGACCGGTTCCTGAAAAAGTTCATGCCGCACTTGCGCGCGCTGAAGCGCAAGCGGCGACACTACATCCTGTGCGGCGACTGGAACATTGCGCACCGCCAGATCGACCTGAAGAACTGGAAATCGAACCAGAAGAATTCCGGTTTCCTGCCCCACGAGCGCGCCTGGCTCGACGAACTGTTCGACGGGCACGGATTCGTCGATGCGTTCCGCCACGTAAACACGCAGCCCGACCAGTACACGTGGTGGTCACAGCGCGGCCAGGCGCGCGCGAAGAACGTCGGCTGGCGCATCGACTACCAGATCGCGAGCCCGTCGCTGAAGGGCGCCGCGCGCGCCGCGCGTATCCACACTGCCGATCGCTAGTCCGATCACGCGCCACTCATCATGGATTATG
>JBOHZW010000248.1:0-12541 GCA_050738715.1 Steroidobacteraceae bacterium
AGGAAGCTCTGCAGTTGCAGCGGGTCGGCCTGCAGCAGCTGCAACAGCAGCGACGAGTTCGAATCGCTGCTGGCGCGCAGCTGCTCGAGTTCGAGTTGCAGCAACACGCGATCGGTCACATCCGAAACCACGCCGAGCACGAAATCGGTGGTAGCGCCGGTCGCGCGCGCGCGCCGGAACGAGAATGACAGGTAACGCAGTTCCGGTGGCGCACCCGCGCTCCTCTGGAACTTCACCTCGATCTGGTTCAGCGGATTCACGGAGTCGATCAGTTCTTCGTTGACCTTGTCCTTCCAAAGCAGGCCGAGGAACTTGCCCGCGGCCAGCAGCGTCTTGTCATCGACCAGCGGACGCAACAGATCCTCGAAGCTCTGGCCGGCGAGAACGGGCGCGTGCAGCAGTGCCACCAGCGAGTCGGAATGCGCGGCGCCGATGCGCCCATCCGCCGCGATCAGGAACAGGCCCTCGCGCACCGTGCCGAGGATGTTGCCGATCTGCCGCTGCGCCTCACCGGCGGCGCGCGCGGCCTTGCCGGCGCGCAGCGCGAAATACAGCATCATCGCCAGCAGGAGCGTGGCGAGGCCCGCGCCGCCGAGCAACAGCGCGCGCAGCGATTGGCCATCATGCACGACTGCCGCGCGCAGCAGCGCGGCGAGGTCGCCGAGTTCGCCGGCCAGCGCCGAAGTGTTGCGCGACTGGCTTGCCAGTAGTTCATCGACGGTGCGCTTCAGTGCCGTGCCGGATGCGGTCAGCGCCGATCCGCCGGCGGAATCGGCATACAGTTCGCCGCTGCGTGATTTCTCGAGGCCGGCAAGTCCGCCGTCGAGCGGTTGCCAATGTGCGCGGGCCTGCGCATAGAGCGCGGCGGTATCACTGCGGCCGCTTAAGGCCGCCTCGCGCATCGCAACCGCGAGGCGCGCGTAGGCATCGTTGCTCGACTTGCGGCCTTGGCTGAGTGAACGGAGCGAGTCACCGACGTAGGTCTGCGTTTCCAGGCCGCGCTGGATCAATGTCAATTCCGACCGGAGGAGCTGTGGTTGGGAGCTCAAGGCCGATGCGAGCTGCAGCGCCGAGGAGGCCGATTGCAACCGCGCGGCGAGCTGCACGCCGCTGAACAGCAGCAGCGCGAGCGCGGTCGTGCACAACGCGGTGACAACCAGCGGTAGCCATTGCACTCGGGGGTTCACTGACAGGCGGGCCATGCGCTACTCCGCGATTGAAGCCGTGGGCGTTACTTGAAACTGATGCGTATGCGCGCGCGCTGCGCCGTGGACGCATCGGCAAGCGCGCTCGTGTCATAGCGGCCGCTGCGCACTGCTTCGAGCGCGGCGGCATCGAATGTCTTGGGCGGATCCGCCTCGACGACATGCGGATCGATGGCCTTGCCCTTCGGACTCAGCATGAATTCGACGATCACGTAGCCGTGGATGTGCGCATCGTACGCCTGCTGCGGATACGACGTGGACATCGGCTTCAGCGGCTTGGCGCGGATGAACTCGGCCGTCGCGGTATCCGTCGCTGCGGGCTGCTGTTGCGCCTGGCGCGCAGCGGTCGCCGCCGCGGCGGCACGGCCCTGCGCGGCCTGCATGTCTTCCTGCAGCTGCTTGCGGCTTGCGCCAAGCTCCGAGCTGTTGCCGAAGTCGGCGGCGCTGGCGAGCAGCTGCTGGGCCTGTTCGAACTGCCCGGCGCGAGAGGCGTTGCGCACGCGCGCGAGCAGTGCGGCCTGGAGCTCCCGCTGTGCGGACAGCGTCAACGGATCGGTGCGGTCGGCCTGTTGCATCGCCTGCAGCCGCGACTGGGCGCTGTCGGGTTCCGGGTTCAGCAAGGCACCCGACGCGATCGAAGCACGCACGCGTGCGCCCATTTCGGCCAGCGACCGGTGTGTGGTGGCCGCCTCGAGCTGGCGATGCAGGTCGGCCAGCACGCTGCGGTCGCTGTTGCCGGCAGCAAGCTGCGACATCAAGTGCGTGGCGGTGGCCGTGTCCCCGCTGGCTATGGCGGCGTGTGTCTGCGCGACCAGCCAGCGCGGGCGCGCCGCCGCGATCGCCGATTCCTGCGCCGCCAATTCCTCGGGGGAGATGCCGGCGTTGCGGAACGCGGCCAACAGGTGGCCCGCTTCGTCGAGCTTGCCCGCGCTCAAGTCAGATTGGATGCGCGTACGCGCCACCGCGAACAAGCGATGCAGGCCGTCGCGCGCTTCTTCATTCTGCGGATCCAGCGCCAGCGCCTGCGTGTACAGCTCGAGTGCGCTGTCGCCTCGCGCTGCCTCATCGTTGCGCGGCAGGAGAGCCTTGCCTTCGCGAAATGCCACGCGCGCGTCCGACAGCAATTCGAACAGCGTGCGCTTCGGTGCAGCTGCGGCGGGCGCCACCGCAGGAGCCGAAGCCGGTTGCGCGTTCGCTTTGTTCAATGCCGCTGGCGCGGCATTCGGGTTCGATGCCGGTGCGACAACGTTGTTCGCTGCGTGCTGCGTCGCTCCGGAATAATGCTGGACAATAAACCAGGCCGCTGCCGCAGCGCTCAGCAGTGCGGCGGTAAGCACGGCCCAGCGTTTCGCGCCGCCGCCACTCGCCGCGGCGCCGCGCTGCGTCGTGCCGGGCATGGTCGTGGAGAATGCGTCGGATGTCAGCTGCCGGTCCATCGCGGCCAGCGCTTCGCTGAAGGCGCCGGACTGGATCGAACCGCGTTCGACCACGGCGCTGACCATGCCGCGCGAGCGCGCCGCATTCCAGTCGGCCGCGCTGCCGTCGGCGCAGATCACCAGCACCGGCGCCAGCGGAAACTGTTGTTCGAATCGCGCTGCTTGCGCGCGCGCATCCTTGCGCGTGGTGGCGTCGATCAGCAGCGCCCAGGCCACATCGGCCGGCGCTTCCAGTTGTTCGGCGGAATCGATCGGCCGCGTCCGATATCGATCACCCAGCAGCGGGCCGAGTTCAATCAGCAGCCCATCGTCGCTGGACAACAGGAAAAGGACGGGGCGGCGATTGGCAGCCGCGCGATTTGGCGCGTTGCCGGGCGCTGCCTGGGCAACGCGTTGGCCAGCGGGTCCGCTGCTCGCCATCGTTCAAGTCTCCCGGTTCGTTGCCGTCAATGTGTGACGCGGCCCGAAAACTTGCCCTAATCGGGTTCACAGATCCGATGCGACAGAATGCGTCGGCGCGCTCGCGGCCGCGGCAATGTGCCGCGCGTCACAGTCCGGCGTTGCAGGTCGCGCGCAGGCCTAAGGCCAGGGCCTCGATGTCCTCGCTGTTGTGCGCCGCGGAGATGAAGCCGACTTCAAAGGCGCTCGGCGCCAGGTAGATGCCGCGCGCCAGCAGCGGATGATAGATCGCCGTATAGCGCTTGCCACAACCCTCGGGAAATTGCGAAGGGCTGCGCAGCACGCCGCCCGTGTCGCGCTGCGGCGCGCCGCTTGCGCCGGCAAGGCATATCCAGAATACCGATCCTGTACGCTGGACGATCAACCCTGGTATTGATGCGACCTCTCTCTCGAGCTGCGCGCCGCGCAAATCGAGTTGCGCGTACACCGTGCCGTCGTCGAGCGCGCGCAACATCGCGAGGCCTGCGCACATCGCGACGGGATTCGCGCTCAGCGTCCCGGCCTGGTACACCGGCCCGACTGGCGCGACAAGCTCCATCAGGTCGCGCCGACCGCCGTAGGCGCCGACCGGGAAGCCACCACCGATGATCTTGCCGTAGGTGACGAGGTCAGGCGTGACGCCGGCGATCGGCGCATAGCCCTGGAAGCCGACGCGGAAGCCGGAAATCACTTCATCGAATATGAGCAACGCGCCGTGTTGCTTTGCCAGCCTTGCCAGGTGCTGCAGGAATTCGCGCCGTTGCGGCAGCAGGCCGTAGTTCGCCGGCATCGGCTCGATGATGACGCAGGCGATGCGTTCGCCGTGCTGGCTGAACATCGCCTCGAGTGCCGCCTCGTCGTCGAGCGGCGCGACCAGCGTTTCGCTGGCCGCCAGCGCACCGAGTCCCGCGCTGTCGGGCAGCGGCGCATCGGCGAGCCCCGATCCGGCGCGCAGCAGCATGGCATCGGCATGGCCGTGATAGCAGCCTTCGAACTTGAGGATCGTCGAGCGCCCGGTCGCAGCGCGCGCCACGCGCAGCGCGGACATCACCGCCTCGGTGCCGGAATTGACGAATCGCAGGCTCTGGACCCAGGGAATGCGGCTCGTGATGTATTCAGCGAGCTCGAGGCTGTACGGTTCGCAGGTGCCGAGGCTCCAGCCTCGACCAAGCGCTTCAATGACCGCTTCGCGCACCGATGCGTTGCCGTGGCCCAGGATCAACGGGCCGAATGCCATGCAGAAGTCGAGGTACTCGCGTCCATCGACATCGCGCAGGGTGGCGCCTGCGCCGCCGCTCATGAACACGGGCGTGCCTCCGACGCTGCGGAATGCACGCACCGGCGAGTGCACACCGCCGGGCGAAACGCGCAGCGCGCGCGCGTACAGCTCCTCGGAGCGCGTCACAGCCCGAGCAGTTCGCGCGCGTGGCGGGCGCCGTACGTGATGATCATGCTGGCGCCGGCGCGTCTGAAGGCGGTGAGGATTTCCCGATGCAGCGCCGAGCGCGGCGCGAGTCCCTGCGCCGCCAGCGCCTCGAGCGCCGCGTATTCCCCGCTGGTGTGGTAGACGGCCCAGGGCTGCGGAAATTCACGGCTCAATTCGCGCAACAAATCGAGGTACGGAAGCGCGGGCTTGACCATGAGGATATCCGCACCCTCCGCAACATCGCGCTCGGCGCAGAGCCACGCATCGGCCGGCCGCGCCGGATCGAGCTGGTAGCTGGCGCGATCGCGCAATGCGCTCTGCGATTTCGGCGCCGAATCCGCGGCGACGCGAAACGGTCCGTACAGGTTCGACTGGAACTTGACCGAGTAGCTCATCAGCACAGTGCGCTCGAGCCCGTTGCCATCGAGAGCCGCGCGAATCGCAGCCACGCGGCCATCCATCATGTCGCTGGGCGCGACGCAGTCCGCACCCGCCTCGGCGTAGGCGCGCGCGGCAGCCGCCAACTCCTGCACGCTGGCGTCATTGTCCACGTGATCGCCTTCGCGATTGAGCACACCGCAATGGCCGTGCGGCGTGGAGGAGCACAGGCACACGTCCGTCGCGAGCCAGATGTCCTTGCCGAAGCGCTGTTTCAGCGCGCGCACCTGCGAGGCCGTGAACGACCAATCGATGTGCCGTTCGGCACGCGCGGCCGGAACGCCGAAAAGCAGGAACGCGTGCACGCCGGCCTTCAGGTCGGCCTCGGTCTGGCGCAGCAGCGAATCGGTCGATTCCTGCATGACGCCGGGCAGACCGGGTACCGGCACGGGCTGCGTGCACGCTTGCGCGACAAAACAGGGCTGGATCAGTTGCTCGAGCTGGATATGGACTTCACGGGTGAGCGCGCGCACGTGTGCGTCCTGCCGGAGTCGCCGCAGCGTCGGCGGATATCGGCCGGGTTTTCCGCTTGCCGCAGCAGGTCGATCAGGGGTGGTCATCCTCCCATTGTGCCGGAGTCGGGGCTTAAGCCGGTCACGCCAATGTCAGCTCAAGCACTTATGCGCCAAAGTTATGAGTCGCCTGAAGATAATGCGGCGACAATAAACAGGGACTTCATTGGACTACCTGCCTGTATTCCTCGACCTGCGTGGACGGACCGTACTGCTCGTGGGCGGTGGCGCCGTCGCAGCGCGCAAGGCGGCGCTATTGCTGTCGGCGGGTGCGCGGCTGCGCATCGTCGCGCCCGAGCGCTGCGTGGAACTCGAAACGCTGGGCGTAGGCGCGGACATCGAATACTTGCCGCAGCGCTTCACGCCGGATCACCTGCGCGATTGTGTGCTGGCAGTGGCCGCCACGGATTCCGCGAACACGAACCATGCGGTCGCATCGGCCGCACGTGCCGGGCGAATCTGGGTCAATGTCGTCGATGACGCGGCGAGTGGCGATTGCCTGATGCCCGCCATCATCGATCGCTCGCCCGTCATCGTTGCGATTGGCACCGGTGGGGCCACGCCGACGCTGGCGCGCCGCCTGCGTGCACGCATCGAAGCGCTGCTGCCCGAGCGCCTCGGCGCATTGGCGCGCGCCGCCGGCGAGCGGCGCGAGCGCGTGCGCGCGGCGCTACCGGCGCGATTGGCGCGCCAGCAGTTTTGGGATGATTTCTTCGACAGCCCGCTGGCGCAGCAGCTACTGGCTGCGCCGCTCGAGCCCGCCGCGATCGATGCGGGATTTGATGCGCAGATCGCGACCGCACGCGCCCCGATGGGCATCGTCTGGCTGATCGGCGCCGGGCCCGGCGATCCGGACCTGCTCACCTTGCGCGCGCAACAGCTGCTGCAGCAGTGCGATGTGGTGCTGTACGACCGGCTCGTGCCCGAGGCCGTGCTGGCGCGGGTGCGGCGGGACGCCGAGCGCGTGTTCGTCGGCAAGCAGCCTGGGAGTCACCGTACCACCCAGCTACGCATCCACGAGCTTTTGATCGAGCATGCACGGCGCGGCCGGCGCGTAGCGCGGCTCAAGGGCGGCGATCCGATGGTGTTCGCACGCGGCGGCGAGGAATTGGCCGCGCTGACGCAGGCCGGCGTGCCGGTCATCGTGGTGCCCGGCGTGACGGCCGCTCTTGGCGCCGCCTCGAGCGCACGCATCCCGCTGACGCACCGCGGTGCCTCCCAGTCCGTCTGCTTTGTCACCGCGATGGGCGAGGCTGCCGCGGCGCTCGACTGGCGCGCACTGGCGGCACCGCTCCAGACCGTTGTGTTCTACATGGGCGCGTCGCAGTTGCCGCAGATTCTCGCGCGGCTCATCGAGCACGGCGCGCCCCGCGAGCGTCCCGCTGCGATCGTCGAGCACGCGACGCTTCCGGGGCAGCGTGTCATCGCCGGTAGACTGTGCGACATCGCAGCGAAGGCGGCGACGGCAACGGTGCGCGCGCCGGCCCTGCTGATCGTCGGCGACGTCGCGCAATTTGCAGCTGTGGATTCGAACCCTGGAGCGAGTGAAGCATGAGTAATCCGGCCGATTTCCTGGCGGCGGTGGGCAACACGCCATTGATCCGCCTGCGCGGTGCGAGCGCGGCGACGGGCTGCGAGGTGTATGGCAAGGCCGAGTTCATGAACCCGGGCGGTTCGGTCAAGGATCGGGCCGCGCGCGGCATCGTCATGGATGCCGAAAAGCGCGGCCTGCTCAAGCCCGGTGGTACGGTCGTGGAGGGTACCGCCGGAAACACCGGTATAGGCCTCGCGCACGTGTGTGCAGCGCGCGGTTATCGGTGTGTCATTGTCATGCCGGACAACCAGTCGGCGGAGAAATATGCGCTGATCGAGGCCATGGGTGCAGAGGTGCATCGCGTGAAGACCGTGCCGTACAGCGACCCGAACCATTACCAGAAAGTTGCGGGTCGCATGGCCGGAGAGCGCGCGGGCGCATACTGGACCAACCAGTTCGATAACGTCGCCAATCGCCGCGCGCACTTTGACAGCACGGGGCCGGAGATCTGGGAGCAGACCGGCGGCCGCATCGACGCTTTCGTTTCGGCCAGCGGCACCGGCGGCACGCTCGGCGGCGTGTCCGAATACCTGAAATCGCGCAATGCGCGCGTGCGTACCGTGCTGGCCGATCCGCCCGGCAGCGCACTGTACGAATTCATCCGCAATGGAGAGCTCATTGCGACGGGCAGCGGCTCGATTACCGAAGGCATCGGCATCGGCCGTGTCACCGCGAACATGCAGGGCGCACCGATCGATGACGCCCTGCATATTCCCGACGCAGAGAGCGTGGCCTGCGTTTACCGCTTGCTGCGCGAGGAGGGCCTGTTCCTCAGCAGCACCAGCGGCGTCAATGTCGCGGCGGCGATTCGTGTCGCGCACCAGCTAGGGCCCGGTCACGTCGTCGTCACCGTGCTCTGCGACAGCGGATCCAAATATCTTTCGCGCCTGTACAATCGGGAATGGCTGGCGCAAAAAGGCTTGCTGGATGCCGCGCTGGGGCGATCCGCAACGATCACGTGAGACCCACGCGCCGATGACAACTCCGCATCGATGAAACCCTCGCGCCGCACGCCGCTCCCCTGGCACAGCGTCAAGCCCGCCGCTGACGATCCGCAGGCGCCGGCGCGCGTGGCGGCCATCATGGCGAGCCCGAGCTACCTGACCGGCGATACCGATGCGTCCTTCCTGCAACGCGACGACATGCGCGCCACGCGCCTACAGCTCGATTACCTGAAACCCGAGCTGCTGCTGCAGGCCGCGGGCATCCGGCACGCCATCGTCGTGTTCGGCGGCACGCGCATCCAGGAGCCGGCCGCCTCGGCGCGTAGCCTCGAATCCGCGCGTGCCGCAGCGGCCGCAGCGCCGGCCGATGCGGAAGCGGCGCGGTGCGCGCAAATCGCCGAGCGCTTGCACGCCAGCAGCCGCTACTACGATGTCGCGCGGGAATTCGGCCAGCTCGTCGGCCGCAGCAACCGCAATGCGCGCGATGGCAAGACAGCCATCATGACCGGCGGCGGCCCCGGCATCATGGAAGCGGCAAATCGCGGCGCATTCGATGCCGGCGCGCCGAGCATCGGACTCAACATCGGATTGCCGCGCGAGCAGTTTCCCAACCCGTACGTGACACCAGAGCTGTGCTTCTGCTTCCACTACTTCGCAATGCGCAAGCTCCACTTCCTGCAGCGCGCCCGCGCGCTGGTGGCCTTTCCGGGCGGGTTCGGCACGCTGGATGAACTGTTCGAGGCGCTCACACTGCTGCAGACGCGCAAGATGGACATGGTGCCGGTCGTGCTGGTGGGCGAACACCACTGGCGTCGCGCGATCGACATTCCATTCCTCGTCGAGGAGGGCGTCATCGAGCCGGAAGATGCCGAGCTGTTCTGGTTCGCCGAAGACGCGGCATCGACCTGGAACAGCATCACCGAGTGGTACCGCAAGAGTGGCAACAATATTTTCGACGCGGGAGCTGCGTGATGGAATTGTCCTTCCACGGCGCCGATCGCGATGTCACCGGTTCGTGCCACCTGCTCGAGTGCGCCGGCAAGCGCTTGCTGGTCGACTGCGGCATGTTCCAGGGCGGGCGCGAACTCCAGGAGGAGAACTCCGCGGAACTGGGTTTCGATGCGGCGGCGATCCAGTTTCTGCTGCTGACGCACGCGCACCTCGATCATTGCGGACGCCTGCCGCTGCTGGTGAAGCGCGGTTTCCGCGGCGAGATCATTGCGACTGCGGCGACCCGGGAGCTGGCGCAGATCGTCATGCAGGATTCCGCGCACATGTCCGAAGAGGACGCCGAGTGGCGCACGCGCCATGCGCGCGATGGCAAGCCGGTCGAGCCCTTGTATACGCAAGACGACGTGGCCGCCGCGATGCGCCTGTTCGGCCGCGTCGCTGCGTATGGCGCGGAGATCGAACTCGCGCCAGGGCTCCGTGTCAGCTACCACGACGCGGGGCACATTCTCGGTTCCGCGCATGTGCTGGTGCAAGTCAACGAGGACGGCCGCATGCGTCGCGTGCTGTTCTCGGGCGACATCGGCGGCGCTGGCCGGCCGATCATCCGCGATCCCGATCCGCCGAGCGCCGAAATCGTGCTGATGGAATCGACCTACGGCGATCGCAACCATCGCTCGCCCGCTGAATCGGTCGCTGAGCTGGTCAGCGTCATCGCCGCGACGATCAGGCGCGGCGGAAACGTCGTGATACCGACCTTTGCGCTGGAACGCGCGCAGGAGATCCTGTATTCGCTGCGCGTGGCGATCGCATCGGGCGCGCTGCCGGCGCAGCTGCCGGTGTACCTTGACTCACCGATGGCTGTGTCGGCGACGGCCGTCTATCGCGCACATCCCGAATGCTATGACGCCGAGGCCGCGGCGCTTTTTGCCAGCGGCGCCGACCTGTTTGGTTTTCCAGGACTCCATCTGGTGCGCGCCACCGCTGACTCTGTTGCCATTAATCGCATTGCAGGCGGAGCGGTGGTGATGGCGGGTTCCGGCATGTGCACCGGCGGCCGCGTCCGCCATCACCTCGTGAACAACCTGCCACGGCCCGACGCCAGCATCGTGTTCGTCGGATTCGCAAGCCAGGGTACGCCCGCGCGTCGCATTATCGACGGCGCCCGCAGCATCATGCTGTTCGGTGAACAGGTGCCGGTGCGCGCCCAGGTGCATACGATCAACGGTTTTTCGGCGCACGCCGACCAGAGCGAGCTGCTGCGTTGGCATGCGCGCGCCGGCGGCGTCGAGCGCACGCTGCTGGTGCACGGCGAGCAGGGATCGATGAGCGCGCTGGCCGCGTTGATGCCTGGCGTTCCGATCACGATGCCGGGCCCCGGCGAGCGATTGACGCTGTGAGCCTGCGCCCACGCCGGCACAGCGCAACGCGCGCCGCAATCCGGGCGCAGGCCGCCATCGCGGCGGCCGCGATGACCTTGCTGCTCGCCGCACCGTCGCATGCCGAATGGTTGTCGCGCACCGTCGATGGCACGATGGGCACGCGCATCGTCGTCGAATTGTGGTCCGATGATAAGGCCGCGGGCGAGCGCGACATCGATGCGGTGATGGCCGAGATGCGCCACATCGATACCACCATGAGTACCTACAAGCCCGACAGCGAGATCTCGCGCGTCAATGCGCAGGCGGCGCAGGGACCGGTAAAGATCAGCGCTGAACTGTTCGGGCTGCTCGAGACATCGCTCGAGTATTCGCGCATCACCGAAGGCGCCTTTGACATCACCTATGCCAGCGTCGGTTTCATGTACGATTTTCGCGCGCACCACCGACCCACCGAGCAGCAGATCGACGCGGCGCTGCCGGCGGTCAACTATCACCACGTGCTGCTCGATCGCGCCACGCGCACCGTGCGTTTCTCGCAAGCAGGAGTGCGCATCGACCTGGGCGGTATCGCCAAGGGCTACTCCGTCGACCGCGGCATCGAGATCCTGCAGAAGCGCGGCATCAAGCACGCGCTGGTCTCAGCCGGCGGCGACAGCCGCATCATCGGTGACCGATTCGGCAAGCCGTGGATTGTGGGCATCCGCCATCCAGACCATAAGGAGCAGGTGATCGCGCGGCTGCCGCTGGTCGATACTGCGATCTCGACTTCCGGCGACTACGAGCGCTATTTCGACGAGAACGGGGTGCGTTACCACCACATCATCGATCCGCGCACCGGGCATTCGGCCAGCGCGGTGCGTAGCGCCACGGTGCTGGCGCCGACCGCGACGCGTACCGACGGGCTGTCGAAGACCGCGTTCGTGCTGGGCGCGGAAGAGGCCATCCGCATCTACGAAAAGCTCGGCGACGTCGATGCGGTTATCGTCCGCCCCGACGGCAAGGTACTCTATACGAAGGGTCTCGAGCCGCCGCCGGCGGCGCACTGAATATTACGGAGCCAACATGCGCCTGGACGACATGCAACGAAGCGACAACGTCGAGGATCGCCGCGGATTCAGGCCGGTCCACGGCATCGGGATCGGCACGATCGTGGTGCTGGTGGTCGGGTATTTCATGGGCGTCAGCCCGAGCACGCTGATGAGCCTGATCGGCGCCGGCGAGTCGGTGACGCAGGGTTCGGGAGGCGCGCAGCAGCAAGGCGTACGCGGACGGCCGCACGACCCCCAGGGTGATTTTGCTGCGGCGGTGCTCGGCGAAACAGAAGTGGTCTGGACGAAGTATTTCGCCGCGGCCGGCAAGCAGTACACGCCGCCGACGCTGGTGCTGTTCAACGGCGAAGTGGCCTCGGCCTGCGGCGAGGCGAGCACGGCCTCGGGTCCGTTCTATTGCCCCGGTGACCAGCAGGTCTACATCGACCTCGATTTCTTCAACCAGCTCGCCAGCGACTTCGGTGCGCCCGGTGATTTCGCGCGCGCGTACGTGCTGGCGCACGAGATCGGGCATCACGTGCAGAATTTGCTGGGATTGACGAACGGCTCGACCAGCGCCGGCGCCAACGGCGGCTCGGTGGCTATTGAACTGCAGGCCGATTGCCTGGCCGGTGTGTGGGCGATGCAGGATCAGCGCATCATTGAACCGGGTGAAGTGCAGCAGGCGTTGGCTGCGGCCGCTGCGGTCGGCGATGACACGCTGCAAAAGCGCACGCAGGGCCGTGTCGTGCCCGACACATTCACGCACGGCACTTCAGCGCAACGGCAGCGCTGGTTCGAGCGCGGATTCCAGGGCGGCAAGATCGAAAACTGCGACACGCAATCCGCGTCGCAGCTTTAGCACCGCGTCGCCTTGAGCTCCGGTCTCAGGGCTTGGCGGGCGGCGTAGTCGACGCGGCCGGCGCGGCGGCACCCGGCGCAGCGGCACCTGGTGCGGCGGCGGCGGTCTTGGCCTTGTAGGCGCGCACTTCGACGTTGAACTGGTCGGCGATCTTCTGCAGCTTGTCGGCGACCTCGTTCTGGCGATCCGCATATTCGTTGCTGATCTTGACCTTCTGGTCTTCCTTCATCGAGTCGCCGCCGGCGGCGATCTTGGCATCGCGTTCCGCAACGAGGCAGTCGTCGAACTGCTGTGCGGCCGCGTCCAGATCCTTGATCGCGTGCTGCGT
>JBOHZW010000249.1:0-1692 GCA_050738715.1 Steroidobacteraceae bacterium
GCCCAATGATCCCTGTCAGTTGATGTTCAGCGCCCGACCGCGGCCACGAGACGCACGCGACGGTTGTCCGGAATCTCGTTCCATGCCAGCACGTGCATCGACGGAACGCTGGCGCGCGCGAAGCGCGCCAGCGTCGCGCGCAACGTTGGTGCGACCATCAGCACGGCAGGCTCGCCAGCGGCTTCCTGCCGCTGGGCCGATTCGGCCAGCCGCGTCGCGAGCCGCTCGGCCAAACCCGGTTCGAGCGCCGGGTTGGCGCCTCCGGTGGTCATGGAGTTCTGTAGCAATTGCTCGAGATCCGGCTCGAGCGTGACGACGGGCAGCTCGCTGCCCGTGCCGGCAATGTCCTGCACGATCTGGCGCGACAGTGCGATGCGCGCTTGTGCCTGCAGCACCGCCGGGTCCTGCGTGCGCGGCGCGTGTTCAGCCAGCGTCTCGATGATGGTGCGGATGTTGCGGATCGGCACGCGTTCGGCCAGCAGGCCCTGCAGTACGCGCACGACGACGCTGAGCGGCAGGATCTTCGGCACCAGGTCCTCGACCAGTCGTGGCGAACTTTTTGCGAGTCCATTGAGCAGTTGCTGCGCTTCATCGTGGCCGAGCAGTTCGTGCGCGTGCGTCTGGATGACATGGCTCAGGTGCGTCGCAATCACGGTGCTGGCATCGACGACGGTGTAGCCAAACATCTGCGCCTGCTCGCGCGCCGACGGCTCGATCCAGATCGCCTCCATGCCAAAGGCCGGGTCGCGCGTCTCGATGCCGGCGGGCTTGCCGAACACGCGGCCGGGATTGATCGCCAGTTCGCGATCGGGATACACGGAGCCGTCGCCCACGGCGACGCCGGCGAGACTGACGCGATAGGCGTTCGGCGACAGCTCGAGATTGTCGCGGATGTGCACAGCCTGCACGAGGAAGCCGAGCTCCTGCGACAGCTTGCGGCGCACCCCGCGGATGCGCGCGAGGAGTTCGCCACCATTGTTCTTGTCGACCAGCGACACGAGCCGGAAGCCGACCTCGAGGCCGATCAGGTCGGCGTTGTGCACGTCGTCCCAGGACAGGTCGCGCGGTTCGTTGCTGGATGCGACCGGCACCGGTGGCGCCGTAGCGGCGATCGCCGCAGCCTGCGCGCGCTTGTTCAACAACCACGCGCCGGTGCCCAGCAGCGCCGCGAATGCCAGGAAAGCCATGTTCGGCATTCCGGGAATGAGGCCCATGACACCGAGGATTGCCGCGGCGACCGCGAGGCTACGCGGCTGGCGAAACACCTGTGTCGCCAGCTCGCTTCCCAGGTCCTGCGCACGCGACATACGCGTCACGATGATCGCGACCGCGGTGGACAGCAGCAGCGCCGGAATCTGCGCGACCAATCCGTCGCCGATCGTCAGCAGCGTGTACACCCTGGCGGCGTCGCTGAAATTCATGCCATGGCTCAGCGTGCCAATGGCGAGGCCACCGACGATGTTGATGACCAGGATCATGATGCCGGCGGTCGCGTCGCCGCGGACGAACTTGCTGGCGCCGTCCATCGAACCGTAGAAATCCGCTTCCGCGCGCACTTCGGCGCGCCGAGCGCGTGCCTCTTCCTGGTTGATCAGGCCGGCATTCAGATCGGCGTCGATCGCCATCTGCTTGCCGGGCATCGAATCGAGGGTGAAGCGCGCGCTGACTTCCGAGATGCGTCCCGCGCCCTTG
>JBOHZW010000250.1:0-6090 GCA_050738715.1 Steroidobacteraceae bacterium
GCGCAGTGCCACGCGATCGAAGAGTTGTGCGGCCGGCGGCGCGACGATCCGAAGTGGGCGCCGCGCGTCATGGACATCGACCTGCTGCTGTATGGCGAAAACGTGGCCGAAACGGCTTCGTATCGACTGCCGCGTCCCGATCTGCTGCGGCGCAGTTTCATGCTGCGTCCATTGGCGGAAATCGCCGGCGAACTGCATCACCCCGCGAGCGGACGCGAGATCGCGGATCACTGGCGCGAACTCGCGCGCGAACCGCACGAACTCGAACCGTTGCCACTGGATCTCAATGCCTGAGGGCCGGTACACGCAGATGCGCACGTGTCTAGCGCTGCATAGCGCGCCGTCGCTCCCCGTAACTCGCTTTGGGCGCGCGCTTCGCAGCGCTCCCCCGCGCGCATCTGCGCGCACTGCGCAGCATCACAGCCGGTGGTATCCAGCGTTGCTGCAGGCAGGGGCGCGGATTCCTGCGTCACCAGCGTTGGCTGCGCCCACCATCCACGCTGAGGATCTGCCCAGTCACGTAGGGAGCGTCGGCTGCGAAGAAACGCACCGCGCGCGCGACATCGGCCGGCGAGCCGGCGCGCTGCAGGAGCGTGCGGCTGATGATCTCCTGCTTCTGCGCCTCGTCGAGCCCGGCGTCGGGCCAGAGCACAGGCCCTGGCGCGATGGCATTGACGCGCACTTCCGGCGCCAATTCGCGCGCCAGGCCGCGCGTCAGGTGTATCAGCGCCGCTTTCGCCGTTGAATAGACCAGGTAGTTCGGCAGCGGCCGCAGCCCGTGGATATCGGCGATGTTGACGATCAAACCCTGCGCGCGCCGCAATTCGCTTGCCGCCGCCTGCGCAAGGAACAGCGGTGCGGCGAGATTGGTGCCCATCAGGTCAGTCCACTGATCGCTGGTCAGGCTAGAGAGTGGCGTCGGATAGAACGTCGACGCACTGTTGACGAGGATGTTCAGGCCACCGGACTGCGCCACGACGCCGGCAATGAGCGCGCGCAGCGTGGCGGTCTGCAGCAGGTCGGCCTGGCACACGAAGGCCGAATCCGCGCGCTGTGCATTGAGCTCGGTGGCGAGCGCCGTCGCGTCGGCCTTCGAGCGGTGGCAGTGGATCGCGACTTTCGCCCCGGCGGCATGCAGATGCCTTACGATTTCCGCGCCCACACGGCGCGCGCCGCCCGTGACCAGGGCAGTCTGACCGGCAAGTGCGAGGTTGGCGGCGCCCATGTCCTTTAGATTATGACTTCCACGCCAGCGATCACAATGCCTAAGCTCGATGCCGCGCAAGCCGCGCACGCGCGCGCGGTGCTGGAAGCACTGCGCGCGAGCATCGCTAAGCGCGGCGGGTGGATTGGGTTCGATGAGTACCTGGAGTTGGTGCTGTATGCGCCGGGACTCGGCTACTACAGCGCCGGCGCGGCGAAGTTTGGCGCGGCCGGCGATTTCGTCACGGCGCCGGAGCTTTCGCCATTGTTCGGCGCCTGCGTCGCGCGCGCCTGCGCACCGATGCTGGACGGCGGCGGCGAGCTGCTGGAGCTCGGCGCCGGGAGCGGTGCGCTGGCGGAATCGTTGCTGCTGCGGCTCGCGCAGCTCGATGCGCTGCCGTCACGCTACAGCATCCTCGAAGTCAGCGCCGACCTGCGCGAGCGCCAGCGCTCGCGGCTCGAATCGCTCCCTCCGGCATTGCGTGCGCGGCTGCACTGGCTTGACGAGTTGCCGTCGCGGCCGCTGCGGGGCGTGATCCTCGCCAATGAAGTCGCCGACGCGCTGCCGTTCCAGTGCTTTGCAGTGAACGACAGCGGTTACGCCGAGTGCGGTGTCGCGCTCGATGCCGAGGCACTGCCGACCTGGAACGAGCGCGTGGCGGATGCGGATCTGCACGCGCAGCTCGACGCGTTGGCGGCCGCGCTCCCCGCGACACTGGCGCCGGGTTTTCACGGCGAATTGTGCACGCGGCTCGAGCCCTGGATCGCCGGGCTCGCCGGCGCGCTCGATGAGGGCGCAATCCTGCTGTTCGACTACGGCCTGGGTCGCAGTGAGCTCTACCATTCGCAGCGCGACGCTGGCACGCTGCGTTGTCACTATTGTCACCGCGCGCACGATGATCCGTTCCTGCATCCGGGCCTGCAGGACATCACCGCCTGGGTCGATTTCACGCGCATCGCCGAAGCCGCGTCGTCGGCAAAGCTGCGAGTCGCGGGCTATTGCACGCAGGCGGCATTCCTGCTCGGTGCAGGTATCGAAGCCGAGCTCACGCGTGGCGCCGATGCGCTCACGCGCGCGCGCGGCGCCAGCGAAGCGCGCCAGCTGCTGCTGCCGGGCGAAATGGGCGAGACCTTCAAGGCGATGCTGCTGACGCGCGGCAATATCGCCGCCGCATCGCTTGCGGCCTTCTCCGTTCAGGATCTGCGCCGGCTGCTGTAACGGCGGCTAGGGCGCTGGCGGCAATGCGCGCAGCGCAGCCAGGCGCTGCTCGTGCAGGAGCGCAGCGATTTCCGGGCCACGGCGCGCAGCGAGTTGCGCGGCGTCGAGCTGCACCGCCGCACTCGCGCGCAGCGCCGCGTTCAGCCGGGTGGCACATCCATCGACCCGCGTGAGCGGTTCCGCATCTGCCGAAGCGCGCGCGCACCACACTTCGAGCCAACGGCCAAATCGTTCCGGGCGGCGCCAGGCATCGCCCTGCTCGAGCAGCGCCAGCATCTGCGGCGCATCCGACGGAAGCCGGGCGCTCGCGCCCGACATGGCTTTGACCTGCGCATTCAAGCGCGCGGCGAGCATGCTTAAGTCGCGGTGTTCAGCCGGCGTGCGCAAGCGTTGGCACAGCGCGGCGACATCGCCTTCGGGCAGCGCGCCGAGCAGCGCCGCCCAGCGCGCTGCGGTATCCGGTTGGCCCTGCGGCGTCGTGATCGCAGTCGCGCGATGCAAGGCGTCGAGCTGCGCACCTAAGTCGGCGCCGCGCATCAGTTCAGGCAGCAGCACATCCAGTGCACCGCAATCGTGAAGCATTTCGAACGCGCGCTCGGGATTGTCCGTGGCGAGCGCGAGCTCGAGTTCACGCCAAACGCGCTCGCTGACCAGCGCATCCGCTTCGCCGTTGCGCACCATCGAGCGCATCAGCTGCAGCGTTGCCGGCGCCACGCTGAACCTGAGCGCCGCGAAGCGCGCGGCGAAACGCGCCACGCGCAGGATTCGCACCGGATCTTCGACGAAGGCCGGCGACACGTGACGCAGCACTCGCGCCTCGAGGTCGGCGCGGCCGCCGCACGGGTCGATGAGGCGGCCGTCGCCGTCGCGCGCTATCGCGTTGATCGTCAGGTCGCGCCGCTTGAGGTCCTGCTCGAGCGTCACGCTGGGCGAGAACTCGGTGACGAAACCGCGATAGCCTGCGGCCACCTTTCGCTCCAGACGGGCCAACGCATATTCCTCCCCGGTCTGGGGATGCAGATATACCGGGAATTCCCGGCCGACGGATCGATAGCCCGCGCGCTCCAGCTCGGCCGGCGTGGCACCCACCACGACCCAGTCGCGCTCGCGCACCGGGAGCCCCAGCAGCTCGTCCCGTACGGCGCCACCGACGAGGTAAACTTGCATGCGCACATGTTAACCGAGCCTCGTGCCCGCGCATCCCGTCGTTTCGCAGGAGTGGCGCTGCTGCTGATGAGTTCCTTCAGCCTGTCCGGATGCGGAGTGGGATACCTGCTGCAGGCCGGGCACGGGCAGTGGCAACTGATGCGCGCACGCAAGAGCGTCGACACGCTCATCGCCAGCGCGGCGACCGACGACAAACTGAAATCGCGGCTCGAGCTCGCCCGGGATGCGCGCGATTTTGCCAGCCGTGAGCTCGCGCTCCCCGACAACCGCAGCTATCGCAGCTACAGCGCGCTCGGGCGCGACTACGTAGTGTGGAACGTCGTTGCGGCGCCGGAATTCTCGGTGGCGCCGAAACGCTGGTGGTTTCCGATCACCGGCTCGATCGCCTACCGCGGCTATTTCCGCGAAGCCAATGCGCGCAGGTACGCCGATGCACTGGCCGCACAAGGCTACGACACGTACGTCGGCGGCGTGAGCGCCTACTCGACGTTGGGAAAATTTTCCGATCCGATCATCGACACGATGCTGCGTTACGGTGAGCTGCAACTGGTCGGCACGATGTTCCATGAGCTCGCGCACCAGCTCATCTACGTGGCCGGCGACAGTGAATTCAACGAGGCCTTTGCGATGAGCGTCGAGCGCTTAGGGCTGGCGCGCTGGCTGGAAGCAAGGGGACGCGGCACGGAGCTGGCGGCCTATCGCACGCGCATGCAACAGCAGGCGGCGTTGCAGCACATCCTCGCCGATGGCCGCGCGCGACTTGCGCGGCTGTATGCCGAGCCGCTGCCCGCGGCCGACATGCGTGCGCGCAAGCAGCAGGAAATGGCCGCAATCGCAGCAAGCGCGCGCGCGTACGAAAACAGCGCCGGCGTGCGCAGTGGCTACAATGATTGGTTCGAGGCCGGTCTCAACAATGCGCACCTGGCATCGGTGGCGACTTATTTCGATTGCGTGCCAGGGTTCGAGCGATTGCTCGCCGCCCACCACGGCAACCTGCCCGAGTACTACGCCGCGGTGCGCGCGTTGGCGCGCGGTCCGGCCGCGGCGCGCCGGGCGCTGTGCGGGCCCGCGACGTGACACGGCAGGGCAGGGCGCTGCGCGAAACGCAGGCCCTGCTGCCGCGGTACTTCAGTTCACCTCAACGCTGACACGGCGCGGCTCAACTACCGGCGTCTTCGGGATTACGACCTCGAGTACGCCATTGTTGTGCTTCGCCTTGATGTCATCGGCGCGGGCATTCTCGGGCAGCGAGAAACGCCGCAGGAAATCGCCGCTGAGGCGCTCGAGACGCTCGTAACCCTTCTGGTTGTCGCGCTTCTCGACGCTGCGCGAGCCGCGGATCGTCAGCACGCCGTCGGCCGCCGTGACATCGATGTCTTTGGCTTCGACGCCCGGCAGATCGGCGCGCACGGTGTAGCGATCCTGCTCCTCGTGCACGTCAACGGAAGGCGTCCAGGCGACGACCTTGTTGCCGTCGGTTTCGGTTGCAAAGGCGTCCCCGAAGAGCTGGTCGATCTCTCGATGCAGCCGGCCCATCAGGCGCCACGGTTCATAACGAACGATATTCATGGCACTTCATCTCCAGTTGTTGCCGCACCATTGCGGTCATGCTTGACGATGTGTGGCCGAAGACCGCGGCTTTCAAGCCAGTGCGGCGACCAACTTGTGCATATGTTGTGCGCCAATTGTGGGCGGATTGTGGGCGGCGAGTGCATACCAGATCTTGATTGCCGGTTCATGCGCGGCGGGCTGGCCATTCGCGGTTTTTTTTCCGGCACGGTGCGGCAGGTTTCTTTGTAAAATATTGAATTATAACGATAAAAATGACGCGCCGGGTGCTGTGCGCAGCCTTGACCGCGCTGGTGCTCGTCATTAGTCTCCCGCCTTCCAATAACTAGATCTTGTAGTGGCGCGAGTGGAGGATTGCTGCGGCGGCGCTCTGGTTTGCGCTCCGAGCGTGGCAATTGCTGGCTGACAGGGGAGTTATTTTCAGGCATGAATTCCGTCGTGAAACTCAAGCACAAAGATGTCAACGCGATTCCTTTCCAGGAGGCGTCGCTCGACATCTGGGACCAGAAATACCGTCTCAGCGCGAAGGACGGCACGGCCATCGATGGTTCGATGGACGACACGTACCAGCGCGTCGCGCGCGCGCTCGCCGACGTCGAGCGCCCGGAACTGCGCGAGCCGTGGTACGAAAAATTCCTGTGGGCGCTGCGGCACGGTGCGATTCCGGCCGGGCGCGTCACCAGCAATGCCGGCGCGCTCGAGCACAAGCCCGCCACCTCGACGATCAACTGCACGGTGTCGGGCACGATCCATGATTCGATGCACGACATCCTCGACAAAGTGCACGAGGCGGGCCTGACGCTGAAGGCCGGCTGCGGCATCGGCTACGAATTCTCGACCCTGCGCCCGCGCGGCGCCTACGTCTCCGGCGCCGGCGCGTACACCTCGGGCCCGCTGAGTTTCATGGATATCTACGACAAGATGTGTTTCAC
>JBOHZW010000251.1:0-2607 GCA_050738715.1 Steroidobacteraceae bacterium
GTGCAAGCATAACCGAACATGATGCCCTGGTCGCCAGCGCCTTCGTCCTTGTTGCCACCGGCGTCGACGCCGACGGCGATGTCGGCGGACTGGGCGTGGACGATGCATTCCACCTTGGCCTTCTGCCAGTGGAAGCCGTCTTGCTCGTAGCCGATGTCCTTGATGGCGTGGCGCGCGATCTCGACCAGCTTTTCGTGGGTGACCGAGGCCGGGCCGCGGGTCTCGCCGGCCATGACGACGCGATTGGTGGTGCAGAGCGTCTCGCACGCGACGCGCGACATCGGATCGGCCGCGAGATAGGCGTCGACCACAGCATCGGAGACGCGGTCGGCGACCTTGTCCGGATGGCCCTCGGAAACCGATTCCGAGGTGAAAAGGAAACTGTTGGCCACGCGAATGCCTACATAAGTTGCGGGAGCGGAAGTATAGCGTGTGGTTGCCGGGGAATTTTCCCTAGTAGACAATGCGCGCCCCCTTCGCTTCGTTATGCCCGCTACGAGACCCCCAATGCCCACTCGCCGCGAACTTGCCAACGTCATCCGCGTGCTGGCCATGGACGCGGTCCAGCAAGCGAACTCCGGCCATCCGGGTGCGCCGATGGGCATGGCCGACATGGCCGAGGTGTTGTGGCGAGAATTCCTCAAGCACAATCCGGCCAATCCGCGCTGGTGGAATCGCGACCGTTTCGTGCTCTCGAACGGGCACGCGTCGATGATGCTGTATGCGGTGCTGCACCTGACCGGCTATCCCGTGGCGATGGATGAGTTGCGCCACTTTCGCCAACTCGGCAGCCGCACCGCCGGCCATCCCGAACACGATCTTTCCATGGGCATCGAGACGACCACCGGGCCGCTCGGACAGGGCTTCGCAAACGCGGTCGGCATGGCGCTGGCGGAAAAAGCGCTAGCGGCGCAGTTCAACCAGCCGCAAGCGGAAATCGTCGATCACCGCACCTGGGTATTCGTCGGTGACGGCTGCCTGATGGAGGGCATCTCGCACGAGGCGGCTTCGCTGGCCGGCACGTTTGGCCTGGGAAAGCTGATATGCCTTTACGACGAGAACGGTATTTCGATTGACGGCAAGGTCGCGGGTTGGTTCGCTGACGATTCGGCGAAGCGATTCGAAGCCTACGGCTGGCACGTGATGCGTGACGTCGATGGGCAAGACGGCGAGGCAGTGGCCAACGCGATCCGCACCGGCCTTGCGGACACGAAACGCCCGTCGCTGATCTGCTGCCGCACCGAAATCGGTTATCCCGCACCCACTCGTGGAGGCACTGCCAAGGCGCACGGCGAACCTCTCGGTGCAGATGAAGTGGCCGCGGTGCGCAAGATCCTGAACTGGACCGACCCGCCGTTCGTCGTGCCCGCCGATCTGCGCGCCGCGTGGGATTGCACGGCGCAGGGCCGCGCCGCAGAGCAGGCCTGGCAGGAACTGTTCGCGCGCTATCGTGAGCAGTATCCGCAGCTCGCAGCCGAGTTCGTGCGGCGCATGCAGGGCGAGTTTCCGGCGCAGTGGCCGGCACTGCGCGCGCAGCTGTACACGACGGCCGCAGCGACCACAGACGTGCAGGCGACCCGCGTGTCGTCGCAGAACGTGCTGAACACGATCGGTGACGGATTGCCCGAGTTGCTCGGTGGCTCGGCGGATCTCACCGGCTCGAACAACACCTTGCGCAAGGGCGCGCACGTGATCACGCACGATGACGCGTCGGGCAGCTACATCCATTACGGCGTGCGCGAGTTCGGCATGACCGCCGCGATGACCGGCATGGCGCTGCACGGCGGGTTCATTCCATTCGGGGGCACGTTCCTGACGTTTTCCGACTATGCGCGCAATGCCGTGCGCATGGCCTGCCTGATGCGCCAGCGCGTCGTGCTGGTGTACTCGCATGATTCGATCGGCCTCGGCGAAGACGGCCCGACGCACCAGCCGATCGAGCACTTGTCCAGCCTGCGGCTGATACCGCACCTGCATGTGTGGCGCCCCGCCGATGCGCTCGAGACCGCGGTGGCCTGGAGCGCCGTCATCGAGCGCGATAATGGTCCCGGCTGCCTCGTGCTGACGCGCCAGGGCCTGCCGCAAATCACGACGGCGGTGGCGCCTGAGCGCATCGCGCGCGGCGGCTATGTCCTGCTCGATTGCGAGGGTGCGCCGGAACAGCTGGTCATTGCGACGGGCTCGGAAGTTTCCCTCACGCTCGATGCCGTCAAGGCGGCACAGGCGCAGGGCCGGCGCGTGCGCCTTGTTTCAATGCCGTGCACGGCAGTCTTCGATGCGCAGGATGCAGCCTGGCGCGAATCGGTGCTGCCGGCGCAGATCACTCGCCGAGTGGCGATCGAGGCAGGCGCAACCGGCCTTTGGTGGCGCTACGTCGGGAGCGCCGGGCGCGTGTTGGGGATCGATGAGTTCGGGGCGTCTGGCAAGGGGGCCGATCTGTTCCGTAAATTTGGCTTCACCGCCGACAATGTGCTGAAGCTCGTACTAGAATCCTGACAGCGCGCGCCCCAGCGGCCTTAGGCGCGTGCAAACGTTTTTTTCCCAAGGAGTCGTCAATGGCTGTGAAGGTGGGCATCAACGGGTACGGCCGCATCGGCCGCAACATCC
>JBOHZW010000252.1:0-2009 GCA_050738715.1 Steroidobacteraceae bacterium
ACATGAAGGTCGTCATCGATACGATGAAAGAGAAGGGCATCCGCAACGATTTCATCGTGCTGGTCGGCGGCGCACCGCTCAATGAGGAATTCGGCAAGGCGGTCGGTGCCGACGCTTACTGCCGCGATGCGGCGATCGCCGTGGAGACCGCCAAGTCGTTGCTGCTCGCACGTCGCAACGCCGCGCGGGCGCACTAATCAGGAGCGACCAGCCCGTGGACGCTACGCGATCCGGCGCGCTGGTCATCGCCTGCGGGGCACTGGCGCACGAAATTTCCGCGCTGCGAAAGCTCAACGGCTGGGAGGCGCTCGACGTGCAGTGCCTGCCGCCGGAACTGCACAACACTCCGGACAAGATTCCTGCTCGCGTGCGCGAGGCCATTGAGGCTGCGCGCGCCCGCTACGCCAGGATATTCGTGGCCTATGCGGACTGCGGCACGGGCGGGCGACTCGATGCACTACTGGAAGCCGAGGGAATTGAACGGCTCCCCGGCGCGCATTGCTACCAGTTCTTTGCCACCGCGCAGCGCTTCAATGAATTGGCCGAGCAGGAGCCCGGCACGTTTTATCTCACCGATTTCCTGGTGCGCCATTTCGAGCGACTGGTGGCGCAAACCCTTGGGATCGATCGGCATCCGGAGTTGATCGGCGAATATTTCCGCAACTATCGGCGCGTCGTGTACCTGGTGCAGGACGAAGCCAACAGCGACGTTGAACACGCCCGCGCGATCGCCGCTCGCCTGGGGCTCGAGTTCAGCGTCCACAAGACCGGTTACGGAGAGTTGGCGACCAGCTTGCAGCGCGTCGCTGCAGATGCGACGCCCGCCAAGCACGCATTGACCGAGGAGCGACTCGCATGGCCTCGCTGATCATCATTTCCTGGCGTGACATTCCGGCCCAGGTCATCGTCAAGCAGGCTCGCGAGACTGCCAAGGTGCAGCTCACGCACCGATTCCAGGAAGCGGTGGACCGGGCTGCGATGCGCGCGGGTAAAGGCAGCTCGGAGGCCTATCTCGCCGACTGGAAGCGAAGCGAGCCGCGCGCCGTAAGCGGTGAACTCAATGCGATCGCGCAGGCCGAAGCGGCGTTGATCGAAGCGCGCTACTCGGACGAAGACCTGGAGCGCCTGATTCGCGCGCACGGCCTCGAGGCGCAAAGCTGATGTACGCGCTGCGCCGCTGGTCAGTGCGCCATGCACGCGGCCTCAACGGTTTCTATAAGGGCTTCGAGGCCTTGCTGGTGGCCTGCAATCCGCTGTGGCGGGTGATTGGCTACGAACGCGTCGACCGGCCGATGGCGGCCGTCGAACGCGTCGTCAAGCGTGCGCTGTTCGATTGCCAGATGTGCGGCCAGTGCGTGCTCAGTTCCACGGGCATGGCCTGCCCGATGAATTGCCCGAAACAGCTTCGCAATGGTCCCTGCGGCGGCGTGCGCGACAACGGTCACTGTGAAGTAATACCTGAGATGCGCTGTGTGTGGGTCGAGGCATACGCCGGAGCGACGCGCATTCCGGGCGGGCTGCAATCGCTCAGCAACGTGCAGCACGCGGTCGACCGCAGGCTTCAGGGACATTCTGCATGGTTGCGCGTGGTGCGTGAGAAAACGGCGCCGCCGGCATGAAGTTTGATGACGAGCCGGTTCCCGGCTACCCGCTGCCGATTCTGCCAGGCCATACCTCGCCAGGACGGCTCGAGCGCGTGCTGCGCGCCGGCCAGTTCGCCGTCACCACTGAACTGGCGCCGCCGGATTCGGCCGATCCGCAGGAAGTGTACGACCGTGCGCGCATCTTTGACGGCTACGTCGATGCGATCAACGCCACCGACGGGAGCGGCGCGCATTGCCACATGGGAAGCCTCGCGGTTTGCGCATTGCTGACGCGCGTTGGCTACGCGCCCGTGATGCAGATCTCCTGCCGTGACCGAAACCGCATCGCGATCCAGGGCGACATCCTCGGTGGCGCCGCCATGGGCGTGTGCAACGTGCTGTGCCTGACCGGCGATGGCGTGCAGG